>CAIVKO010000174.1 GCA_903906515.1 Akkermansiaceae bacterium | reverse complement strand
GGCACCGGTTGTCATTTCTTCGCGGTGCTGACGAGTGTCTGACCCTGCGGAAATGTGAGGTTGGCTTTAGCGGTCGGCGGAAGGTCTCAAATACGGGATTTATAGTAGACTACTCATCCCTTGATTTAAATCCCGTGTTCAATAACATCTGAGTTGCTGCTGCTTCTTGCTTGTCAGGTCCTCCATCGAGATCTAAAAACTTTCCACGAAAAGAACTGCCGGGGATGTGTCTTTTCGTGCCGTATTTGTCCTCATGATGTCGCACGCAACTGTGACAGGACAAATGCTGAGGCGGCCCCAGAAACTGTTCGTCTTAAATATGCAACTCCGACTACTACTTGTGACTCTTGCTAGTTCGCTAGTGCTTACTCAGCTTCTCAGCTTTTATGATTTCGCTTTTCCCTTGGCTGGGGTGGTGAGGTCGGTATGATGGCTGACGATGACCGATGTGGATGAGAGGGCGTTTTTCGATTTCATGGAAACGGAGAGGAGTGCCTCGCCGTTGACGTTGACGAATTACCGGGACGCGCTTGCGGCCTATCAGACATGGAGAGGAGAGGGGTTTCGTGGTTGGAGGAATGCGGAGTCGGATGATTTCCGGGATTATTTGTTCGCTCTGATGAAGCAGGGGTTCAAGCGCTCCACAATCCGCTTGCGGTTTGCGGCGTTGCGGTCGTTTTACAAATACCTCGTGTTGCGGAGTGGATTGGCGCGCAGCCCGGTGATGGAAGTCCAACTGCCCAAGCCGGAGCGCGGTCTGCCGGTGGTGCTGAGTGTGGCGCAGATCGACGAATTGCTGGGCATTCCGCTTAAAGTTCCACTGGCGGCCAATGCCCCGGCCTGGCTGCCGTTGCGGGATGCTGCGATCCTCGAATTGTTCTACTCGTGCGGGTTGCGGATTTCCGAGTTGTTGGCGGTGGATGTGAAGGACGTGGATTTCATCGGTGAAACCGTCAGGGTTTTCGGCAAGGGATCGAAGCAACGGATTGTGCCAATCGGCGAGCCAGCGGTGAATGCGATCCAGCGATACCGGCAGTCGGCGGCGGTGACATCAGGGGCTTTGTTTTTGAGCATCCGTCACACGCGGATCACGCAGCAGGCGGTGGATCAACTGCTCAAGAAATACCTGAAACTCAGTGGGATTCCGTTCACGATCAGCCCGCACAAGCTGAGGCACAGCTTCGCCACGCACCTGCTGGACGCCGGGGCGGATTTGCGAAGCGTGCAGGCTTTGCTCGGACATGCCTCGCTTTCCACTACACAAATCTACACCCACGTCACCAAAGAACGGCTCAAAAAGGCCTACGACGACGCTCATCCGCGGGCTTGAATCTGTAATCCGTGGTTTTCATTTTATTTCTCGACAGGCAACGTCATGTAGGTGCTTTTGAGCTTGCGGTTCGGAAATTTACCCGACTTTGTTCGAAAATAGCGATTTTTGGTTCTTTAAATCAAAGAAAAACCCCAAGTTGTCCGAAAAACGTCAATTTTTGGTTGACGGATCAGCGGTGATTTGCCAAATCGTGCTCGCAAACCGCGATTTTTATGAGCAACGAACAATTGGACGGCGCACAGGCACTCATCAAGACCCTTGATGATTTAGGCATTGAATACATTTTCGGATATTCCGGCGGAGCGGCGATTCCGATCTTCGATGCGCTGGAGACAGTCAAGACCAAGATGAAATTCATTTTGGTGCGCCACGAGCAGGGAGCGGTCCACATGGCGGACGGTTACGCCCGCGCGACCGGCAGGCCGGCGGCGGTGTTGGTGACGTCCGGACCGGGTGCGGGCAACACGGTGACCGGTCTGATGACGGCGATGATGGACTCCGTGCCGATGGTGGTGATCTGCGGTCAGACGGTTTCCTGGATGCTGGGCAAGGATGCGTTTCAGGAAGCGGATATTTTCGGCATCACGATTCCGGTGGTGAAGCACAATTATCTTTGCAAGGACACCAACTCGCTGCCTCGCATCGTGCGCGAGGCGTATCACATCGCGACCACCGGCAGGCCGGGTCCGGTGTTGATCGATGTGCCGAAAAACATTTCCCAAGGACCGTTCAGCGGTGACCTGAATCCGCCGGTGAATGTGCCCGGATACAACCCGGAAAGTGCCATGGAAATCTGCGAGAAATCGGCGAAACAAGCGGCGGATTTATTGTCGAAGGCGCGGCGTCCGGTGATTCTGGCTGGCCAAGGGTGCATGATTGCGCGGGCGGACAAGGAATTGCTCACGCTGGCGGAGTTGCTCAAGGCCCCGGTGACCACCACTTTGCTCGGCAAGGGAGTGTTTCCGGAAACTCACCCGCTTTCCCTCGGTATGCTCGGCATGCACGGCACCGCCTACGCCAATAAGGCCATGGTCGAGTGCGATCTGCTCATCAACATCGGATCACGTTTTGACGACCGCATCATCGGCAAGGCCGAAAAATTCTGCAAGGACGCCGATATCATCCACATCGACATCGACCCTGCGGAGATGGGCAAGATGATCGAACCCCAGATCCAGATCGTCGGCGATGCGAAGGCCGCGCTCCACGCGATTCTTCCGAATGTCCGCCCGAACAATACCACCGAGTGGTTGGCGAAAATCGATGGCTTCAAGAAAAAATTCCCGCTCAGCTATGGCAAACAGGGTGGCCTCCGGATGCAGCAGGTGATCGATGAACTCTATCAACTCACCGGCGGCAAGGCGATCGTCGCCACCGATGTGGGCCAGCACCAGATGTGGTCCGCTCAGTTTTACCGCAACGACAAATCCTATCACTGGCTCTCGTCCGGCGGGGCGGGCACGATGGGATTTGGGTTTCCCGCCGCGATCGGCGCGCAGTTCGCGTGTCCCGAAAGCCTGGTCATTTCGATTTCCGGCGACGGCGGGTTCCAGATGACTTTGTTCGAACTCGCCACCGCCGCGTTGCACAAGTTGCCGATCAAGATCGTGGTGCTCAACAACCACTACCTCGGCATGGTTCGTCAGTGGCAGGAGTTGTTCTACGATGACCGCACATCCGGTGTGGATCTGGTGGGCAATCCGGATTTCTGCAAACTCGCGGGTGCTTATGGCATTCCGTCAGTGCACATCAAGCGGCCGGCCGATGTCACCCGGATGTTGGAAAAGGCGCTGGCATATAATGATGGTCCCATCCTCATCCACGCCGAGTGTGTGAAGACCGACAACGTGTTCCCGATGATTCCCGCGGGAGCGGCGCTGGAGGACATGATCACCGAAGCCCCCAAACAGCGCATGGCCAAGCCCACCGGTTCCACGTGAGCGGTCTAACATTTTAAATTTCAAATCTGAGATTTCAAATCCCAATCCCAAAATCATGTCACACACCATCATGACCACCGAAACCCCGGGCCCGGCACCTGCGATCCCGCGCGGCCCCACCCACACGCTTTCGATTCTCGTCAGCAACCAGCCCGGCGTGCTGATGCGGATTTGTCAGGTTTTCTCGCGTCGTGGATTTAACATCGATTCGCTGGTGGTTTCCGAAGGTCGGAATTCGAATTTCTCGCGTATGACCATCGGGGTTTCCGGAGATCCGGGCGGTCTCAACCAGATCATCCTGCAGGTCGGCAAGCTCATCGATGTGATCCATTGTTTTGAGCACACCTCGGCGAACTCGGTGACCAAGGAAATGGTGCTCATCAAAATCCAGTGCTCGCCCACCGAGCGCTCGATGGCACTTCAGATCTCCGAGCATTTTTCCGGGAAAACCGTCGATCTAACACCCACTTCGATGATTGTCATGATCAACGGCGACAGTCCGAAAATCGACGCGGCGGTGACCATGTTCTCGCAGTTCAACATCATCGAAACCGTGCGCACCGGCAAGGTGGTGATGGCGCGCGGCGAACAGCCGACGTGATT
>CAIVKO010000173.1 GCA_903906515.1 Akkermansiaceae bacterium | reverse complement strand
GAGGAGCGCGAACTACGCATCGCGGTGAAAAAGGGCGAATACGTCTCACTCACCAAAGTCCGCGAGGAATGGATCGGCTTGGTCGCCCAGGCGTCATCCATCTTGCGGGCGAAATTCGAGAACGAGCTTCCGCCAGTGCTCTCCGGTCTTGATGCCACTGGCATCCAGCGGGAATGCCGCCGCGCCATCGATGAAGTCCTGCGTTGCCTCCACGAATCATGAATGCTCTCAAGGAAATCTGGCGTGAGGCATGGCAACCACCCGACCGGCGGCCTGCATGGGAGTGGTGCGAGGATCACATCGAGGCCATTCCGTATTCACCCAACCCCGGACGCTTTCGTTCGGAAAATTCGCCGTGGATTCGTGAAGTCATGGAATCGTTGGTAGATCCGCGCATCCGGCTGGTTTCGATCATTGCATCGGTTCAGTCATCCAAGACAACCGCGCCAGAACTCACGCTTTGTTATATCATTTCCAACCTGCCGGGTCCGGCCCTGTGGCTCGACCAAACCGACGAAGACGCTCGCGATTATTCTGAGTCGCGCCTGCAGAAGCTCTTCGACCAATGCGAGCCGGTCGCACGGCTCATGCCCACCGGAATACACCGTCACAAGCGCAAGAACAACGCGATCCAGTTCAACAACGGCATGACGCTCTGGATTCTCGGAGCGCACAACAAGACCAACCTGCAACGCCGATCGATCCGCTGGTTGGTCGGTGACGAAACGTGGCGCTGGCCGCAGGGGCACATGGCAGAAGCCGAGGCCCGCGTCACCGCGTTTGGCTGGCTCGGCAAGTGCATTTTTATGAGCCAGGGAGGCGAAGAAGACGATGACACCCACCGCAAATTCGAGATGACCGACCAGCGCGAGTGGACATTCGCCTGCCCGGAATGTCATCATCGCCAATCGTTCAAGTGGGAATGCGTCGAGTGGAGCAAATCGGCTCGCGATGAATCCGGGGAGTGGGATTTCGACGAGGTCCGGCAAACCGCAGCGATGCGTTGCGAGTCGTGCAATCACTATTTCAACGACAGCGAGCGCACTCGCCGCGAACTCAACGCCACTGGTGCGTTCGTGGCCAAGAATCCGAAAGCATCGAAAGAAAATGTCGGGTTTCATTGGAATGCCCTGTGCGCGATGAGCTGGGGGCAGTTGGCCGAGCTGTACCTGCGGGCGAAAGCGGCGGCGCGGAAAGGTGATGTATCGTTGCTGCAACAGTTCTATCAGAAGCGTCTCGGTTTGCCGTGGCGTGAATATGTCGAGGATTACAAACTCGAAATCGTCAAATCCGGCTACAAGCGCGGCGAGACTTGGGAAGAGGAAGGCGCGATTGATCCGAAGACGGGCAAAATCCTCGCAGCTCCGTTGCCAGAGCGCACCGGCCTGATCCCGCTTCGCTTCATCACAGTCGATTGCCAGATGGATCACCTGTTTGTAGTGGTCCGCTCGTGGTCGGCGGAGGGATCGAGCCGTCTGATGTGGAACGAACGTATCCTGACCTTCACCGACATCGACGTGTTGCAGGAACGTTTCGAAGTCCATCCAAGCCTTGTATTTCTCGACGCCGGCTATGCGACCTATGACGTCTATCGCGAGTGCGCCAAGCGTGGCTGGGTGGCGCTCATCGGCGACCGGCGGCCGGTTTATACACACAAGGGACGCGATGGCAAAAGCGTTCAACGGTTCTACTCACCCCGGCGCAAGGTTGTGCTGTCGCATCGCCAGCACTGCCACGTCCACTACTGGAGCAACCTCAACATCAAGGACACGCTCGCCCGCCTGCGTCGCAATCAGGACCCGGGCCAAGGTCCGACATGGGAAGTTCCTGATGACATCGACGACGACTATCTCGCCCAGATGGAAAGCGAGCAACGCATCAAGGAAAAGGGCCAGTGGATGTGGAAGCAAATCGGCTCGCGACCGAACCACTACTTCGACTGCGAGGCAGAACAGGCTGCAGCTGCAACCATGGTCAAAATCGTCGGGCGCGAGGCCGTCAATCAGGAGACCACCGAGGACAAGGATGGTGACCGGGTTTGATTACGGGATAAATTTCATCGTCATCGCCCATCCCTCACTTGGCGTGCGGATGTCACGGCCTTCAAGTTTGGAGCGGAAAAAGAACACGAATCGATCTGGAACTATGGATTTTTCCACCTTTATTACAGTGCCGCCAATAAACGAGGGCCTATTCTGAGCGCGGTGAAAGTAGATCATTCCTCCGATCAGCGAAGTGGCCCTGGATTCCGATATGTACCAATCTCCACTGGAGAAAACATCATCCCCAAATTCCTTTGCTGGTTTAATCGGGGGCAGGGTTAGGTCTTTTTTCTTGATTAGGTGTAGAGCACTCATGGTTTCGTTAATTTATGAAGGTTAAGCCTGTAGGGTCGATTGGCGGGTCCGGCCATTCAACTCCGTGCCTTTCTTTGAAAATTTCTTTCGCCCTTGCCCCAATGACTGACATGAACCCAATGGATGTATTTCGCGGGTGAGACTTCAATTCTGCCTCAGCCTGATCCCATGCGATTTTATACAAACGCCGCTTTTCGGGGTCTTTCGTAATATCTGAATTCATGATTTTGTGGAAATCTCTCTTCTTGGCTGCGTAATTCGCGGCCAGAATTATGTCAATACATTTCGGCAATTACTGGTGTTTTCGAGAAGGATGATAAATCACGGACGCTTTCACCTAGGTTGACACCCCGGACGGGGAGTCATGAAAAACGTCACCCTACTCCGTCTTCTCACCGCCGTGGCTTCGGGTCTTTCGACTCTCGCCGCTCTCGATCTGGCCGGTATCGCCACCATGTTCGATCCGACTACCGCGAAATACCTGCTTGCAGTCGGCCCGGCCACGCTTGCCTTGAAAGAACTTGTCGTGGTCCTTGGCGATCTCTTCGACGACGGCAAGCCGAACAAGTCCTTCAAGGTCGGAATCTTTTGTTTCGCGATCGCGATTCTAACGATTCCGTTTCTGGTGTCTTGCTCTACTCCACTGCCGATCACCGGCGAGTTCATCAACAAGGACGGCCGCATTAAGGTTTATCCTGACGGTCGCTTTGAAATCGTCGTCGAACCGCGCAGCGGCAAGTGATCCTGGACACCAAAGATCCACTGACCATGAGCGCGACGCTTTGGACAAAGATTCAGAAATTACTCGGAATCAAAGCCGATGGAATTCCCGGCGACAAGACCGCTAATGCTGTGGCAGCCAGACTTGGAATCGTCACCGCAACACCAGAGTCCGCGCCCTCTCGTGTTACCATTGATTCTCGATCCGCGGGCAACATCGCCACGCTCAGGTCCGACGCGCAAGACAAAGCCCGCGAGTGGCTGCTCAAATGTTTGGAGGCGGGCATCAACGTGAAAATCATCAGCGGCAGCCGCACCTATCAGGAACAGGCCGCGTTGTATGCCAAGGGTCGCAGCGCACCGGGGCCGAAAGTGACCAACTCTCCACCCGGTTTCTCATGGCATAACTTCGACGTGGCATGGGATTTCGTGGTGTTTGACGCCAACGATCAACCGCTGTGGGAAAGTCCTTTGACGGAACGCTGCGGACGGATCGCCGAATCGCTCGGACTCGAATGGGGAGGCAGTTGGAATGGCTTCCAGGACATTTCGCACATTCAGATCAAAACCGGATGTTCGCTGGTGGAAGCTCGCCAGCGGGTAAAGGACGGCAAGTGGACGTGATGTCCGTTGACACCCGCCTCCGT
>CAIVKO010000172.1 GCA_903906515.1 Akkermansiaceae bacterium | reverse complement strand
TTGACTCCTGTCGGACACCCCATTAAGACTCCCGCCGAGCGTCGCTTCGCTCCGACAACTGTCCGACAGCCCCGGAATGGTGTCCGATATGAATTGGAACAGGTGTCCGACAGCATCGGAATCCGCATGTAAGAGCGGGCGAACGTCTTCACCAGCATTTCCAAGCCCTGCCCGATTTTTTCGTCCCCGTCAATCCAGCGGGTGGCGGCGTCCCCGGTGAGCGTTACCAAGAATTGTTTCGAGTTCATTTTTGGGGGTTCTATTGGGATTTTTGTTGGAGGAATTTAATCAACTTGAGCACGTCCCGCCGCTTCAAGCGGGGCTGGTGAAAGCCCGAGCGGACGATGGGGCACAGCGCCGGGTGTTCGGTCACCGCCCGGTAAACCGTCCGCTGCGAGCTGGGCCGGCCCGCCGCAGCAAAGAGCGCCGACGCCTCGGCATAACTCACAAGGTGAGCGAGGGGGTTCTTCATTGGAATTTGGGCAAGTTTTGCACATGGCGATTCAAGCGTTGGTCAACGTCTGCAATCACGGCTTTGGATTTGATGACTTCCCGGCGGGAGCGCCAGACGGCGGGTGGGCCTTCCGGTTCTTCCGCAATCGGCTGGCTCCGCGGCACTACAATTCCCGATTTGGGCGGACGGGCTTCGGCCTTGCGTTCGGCCAGGCGGGCTTTCTCCTCCTTGAGCAGCGAGGCCACGGGCCAGCCTTGGAGGGGTTCGGCCTTGCGTTCCGCCAGGTGGGCTTGCACGGCGGCGGCTTCCAGTTCGCGGGAGATTGATTTCTCGAATCCCGCCTGCGCCGCCTGCGCCGACGGGAAGAGTTCTTGCACTGCCGCCGTCCGGGTGGCCAGTGCGTGAGGCACGGAAGTCTTCATCGCCTGCCGCATGGCGAGCGTTACGATTTCCGTCTTGGTCATCCCGGAAGCGGTGGCGAGCCGTTGGAGATCGTCCGCCAGATCCGCCGGGATGCGAAACTGTTCAAGTTTGGTTTTGTGGGTTTTCATTGTTTGGGTTTCGTCAATTACGAGTAAGCGATTGTGTAGTTTGTGCTTCAACTGTATTTAATGTAACACGTCATCGCCTGTGGCGTCAAGCTACATGACACGATTCTTGACAAAATTTTCTCTACGGCTACTGTGGACACGTCCGCAAGTTGCAACTGACCTAAAGGAAGCAAAAAAAATGAATCAAACGACAAGGCACGGCACCTTCAGGGCGTGGCCGAAAAATTGGGAACGGTTACAGATCGCCAAAACTCTCGGGATAAACATTTCAGAGCTGATAAACGAGGTTCTGGACAAGCATCTGAAAACCGAAATGGAAAACAAGGCGGATAAAATCCGCAAAGCCCTGAATGTGAAAATCAGTTAGGGAGTCAAGTCGGCCCGCCAGGAGGCCGCCCGCGGCGTGAAGGAGAGCGCGGCATATCAAACGGGAGCAAACAATAGGTAGGCACAATGTATGTTATGTTTAATTGGCAGCCCTGCAGTTTGATGTTTGCCGTTGTTGTCGCGGGTTCCCTCTTAACTTGGCGCAAACCGGCTTGAATGACCCTGACCACACGCTTTGCGTTCAAGATTGAATACCAGCAAGTTCCGCATCAAACGGCGTGGCGGGCTTGAATCTCAAAAGGTGTGAAGTTGGCGCAACTTTCTCGACTGGCGCAGGCAAATCTCAAAAAAGGTGTGAAGCTGATAAGCTGGCGCAACTAGGTGTGAAGTGACGCCCGATTTTGGATCACCGCAAAAGGATGAAACGGGGCGATTTTGGGTGGCGTTCGCTTGGCGTGAAATTCACGCGCCCGGCGCTTTGCCGCACCCGGCGACGGGCCGGCGACGGCTTGGCCGGGGCGTCGCGGTAAGTCCGCCGGGCCGGCGCGGAGCATGGACGGCGGGAAGCCTGGCCGGCTTCCGTCAGTCCGCTTGGGGCAGTTTCCGCCCCCACACCTCCGCGCGGGCGATGCGCCAACTTCCCCGGACCTTGCCGCTGGGCTTGTGCGCCGTGCGGAACATTCCTTCCGTGCATTGCTGTTCAACGCAGCGTTGCGACAGTCCCAAAATCCGCGCGGCTTCCATCGTCCCAATGTCGTCAGACATGGCGATGGGCTTGCCGGCGCGGACGATCACGGAACCATCCGCCTGCCTGACCGGCACCGCCGGAATGAAAAACGACGGCAAGTGAAAGGAGGTTGTGCCTTGTCCCTGGCTGGCATCCCGCGTCTCTGAAAACTGACCCGAGGCTGGCGTTGCATTTCGAGTTGCCTTTCCCCTGCCCTGCCCCGGCGGCTTGGTGATCGTGTGCGGTGTGAGAACTGCGAGCGGTGCCGTTGAATCTTTCATGCAACTGTACGCTGCAAAAATCGTCGCGCCTGATTCAAGAAAAATCGCCGTCCTGAATCCGCGTTGCCGTTGCCGTTGCCGCCAGTGTTGACGGCGACACCGGCAACGCGCCGTGCGCTTTGATTTGGGCCGGCGTGAAATTGCAGCAGGCAGACTGGCCAACCTGCAACTGCTGTAACTCCCGCCAGTTTTTCAAAGGGATGCGAAAACTTGCCGTCGGCTGCAAATAATCAGCGCCGGGAACGGGCGCGAAAAAAGTAAAGTTCACTGTGCGCCCCGTCACTTCCACGCTGAATGGTTTCATGCTCACGATGATTCCCCTGCCCCACCGCTCGCTGTGGACTCCGCCGGGTTGCTCATTGTACGCTCCTGAAGTGCAACCCAATGTAGCAACTGAAGCAAGACCTCCCCGCCCGGTTCGCGTTCCCCGGAAAGCCAGCGCGACACACTCGACAGCGGAACCCTTGGTTTCAAAAACGCGGCCAACTCGCTTTTCTTCCCCTTCCCTGCGGTGATGCTTTTGAGCCTTTCCAGCAAGCTTGGCAGTAGCGTATTCGCCGCGACTGCGTGGGTAGCTGTTGCCGCTTCCGGCAATATGAGATTCTCTGACCGTAGCCCAAAAGGGTCAAGGCCGAATACAAACCGTTCAATCGCCTGCGCCAGCGCCAAACGCTCCTTGTCATCTTTCCGGGCCGCTGCGGCTTGATCAATCAGCCGTTTCACTTTCTCGATATGGTTCTCGCCCGTTGTGGCCCCAAGCAATCTGCCGTCGAAGATAACCGCGTGTTGCCCTAATTCCTTCACAGCGACGCCTTCGCGGGCAGCAAGCTCTTTGTGCCGCGAATGTACTGCAGAAGCAAGTTCACCGGTAAAGACGGAGGAGAACAGAGCTTGCTTGTCCAGCTTCTCCAATCTCGACGGGGCAATCTCGCTGAACAAGAAGATTGGAGGCGAACCGGTGGCCAACCATGCCAGGGATAGTTGAAGTGCCGCGCAGCATTGATAGCCAACCGAGAATTTCAACGGCGCGCTGCCGCGTTCAATGTTAGCCAGGGAAAACTGGTTCAAGCCGATGCGTTTCGCCAGACCGGCGCGCGTCAAACCGGTGGCCTGTCGCGCGCGGGTGAGACGGGCGCAAATTTGTTTTTCGGTTTCCGGTAATGGCTGCGTTCGCGGCATTGACCCAGCCATGATGCCTGTTGCCCGGTTTAGTGCAAAAAAAATTTCTGAAAGTTCTTGCGATAGGTAACTAATTTAGTTACCGTGACAGCGAAATGGTCAACCGCAGCCAAAACAATAGGCAACGTAAGAGCGCTCTGCGCTTTCCTGGCATCGTGCGCGCCGCGCGACTCTTGCGGGTGTCGCGTGGACACCTGTGGTTGGTCTTGTCGGGCAGGCGAGAGTCAAAGCCGTTGCTGGCACGGTACCGCCAACTCAATCTCGCCTGATTATGAACTCCGCCTCGCCCACCACCAAACCCGTCCGGCAATTTCGCATCCGTTCCTTCCTCCGCCTCTCCGCCGACGCCGTCGGAAATCTCCGCGCTGACAGCACCCCGCTCGTCTTGCTTTCGGCTTCCGGGTGTGACGCTACGGAAGCGGAGCATTTCGCGGCTTCCGTCCGCGCCGGAGTCGCGCGCGGGTTGCGGCCCGGCCAGTCTCTGGACATCGCAATCAAAAACAACCCCGCTGGCTACGCCGCCTGGCGCACTGCAACCCAAAATCAACCCAAACTCAAACTGTGAAATTCATCCCCCAAAACATCGCCAAACTTTTCGATTCGACCAAGCGCGCCGAGCGCAGCGCGCAAGCCAAAATTGACGCAGCCCTAGCGACGGTGACCCAGGAACGCGAACGCTTGGTTTCCGAACGCGAAATTGTCGAGCAATTTGGCCGTTTCCAAACGCGGCTGCTGGCTTACCACCGGCAACTCAAAGATTTCCAAGACCTGCTGGCCGACGATAAATCGCTCGCGGATTATGAGGTTGCGGTTGACCAAGCCGTCGCGGTCGCGTTTGGTTTCCCCGAGCGAAATCCGCTGAACCTTGAGCAAGTGGCGGAGCGTCTGAACGTGTATCAAAACCGGGCCGCGCTCCTGGCGTCCGCCGAGCGGTTCGTCGCGAAACTGGAAACCGAAGTCACCGATTTTACCGACACGCACGGCGAGGTTTTGCAACGGCACGGCGCGGTTTGGTGAACTCACTCTTTTCCTCGCCCGGTGCGTCAACATCTTCCAGTGGAGCTTAGACAAATGCTTTTTTTCAAGGCGGCATCTGTGGTTGGATGCGTTAAGGGAACACCGAAAACGCCTTGTGTTTCCTCTGTGGAGGCATTGCCACAGAGGACAACTTTTTCCCCCACAACCACGGGAACGCGCCCGTTCCGTGGCGCTGGTGGTTTTGGCCGCACCCCATTCTCTCGTCAGGGATTCTTGCGGTGTGCGGCCAAACAATTTCGCGGGCAGGCGGTCCAATCAGTGGGCGAGCCCGCCGCGCCCGCCACCACACCCCACATAGGGTTGCACCGGCAGAGGCTTGAGCCGGGGTTGCTCTGTGGCAAACAGGTCGAGGGGCTTGCGGTGGGTTTCGCCATGCACCCGGACGTTGGCCACGGTGTCGCGCCACACGCTGGCGGCGGGATTGACCGCGGCGAAGGAGGGCAGGTCCAAACCGTTGAGGAAGTTTTTCTTCACGTAACCCACGCCGTTTTCCACGCGCCCTTTTTCGTTGGCCTTGCGCACGTTGCAGGCGACCGGGGTGAAGCCGTAGTGCGCCGCCAAATCCAGG
>CAIVKO010000171.1 GCA_903906515.1 Akkermansiaceae bacterium | reverse complement strand
GATCCAGGCCATTGGCTTGATCCGGCTGGAATATGCGGATGGCACGGTGAAACAAATTATTACGGACGACCAGTGGCGGTGTTTCTCCGGTCCGATCACGTTTTCATCCATTTATGGCGGAGAGGATTACGATGCTCGATTAGAACCGCAGGATTGGAACAAGCCGGGCTTTGACGGCGCGGCATGGATCAAGCCGCAACTTTTGGGCGGCCCGGGTGGCATTTTAAAGGGATTATCCTGCTCGTCAGAGCCGATCCGTACCTTTGAAAGCTTGGTTCCAGTGCCACAACCACAAGATGAGAGCCGGCCCAGAGTGACGGTCTATGATATGGGCCAACTTGCCTCGGTCGTGCTGCGGATGAAAGTCAAAGGCCCCCCCGGTTCGGTGGTTCGCGTTGGCCTCAGCGAGACGGCCGATAAAGATGGAGTAGTGAAGCCCTCTTCGAGAGGGTGGCAATACACGCTAAGGGGAGATGACCAGGGGGAAACCTACCACTCCAAATTTTTCTATTACGGTGGCCGCTATTTGCTGGTGGAACTGATCCCGCCGACGAAGGACAGCGCGGAAGCACCAAAAATTGATTCCATTGAGGGCCTTGTTATTCATGCCGACGCAAAACCAATAGGGCAATTTTCCTGCTCAAACGACCTGCTTAACCGCACCTATAATATGGTCCGTTGGGCCATGCAAAATAACATGGTCAGCATCTTGACCGACTGCCCCACTCGGGAAAAGCGAGGCTGGTTGGAACAGTCTCATCTCAACGGCCCGGGCTTGCGCTACAACTGGGACATGGCAACGGCGTTTACCAAAATCACCAATGACATTGCGGATGCCCAACGCACCGATGGCCTCGTTTGGACCACTGCCCCCCATTATTCTCATTCACGGAGGCCGTTCGCCGATGCGCCCGAATGGGCCAGCGCCTGCATTATCATCCCCTGGCAGCAGTATCTGTTCAGTGGCGACCTCGCATTGCTGGATCGTGCTTATAACAGCATGCAAGCTTACCAGGCTTTCCTGGGCCGGCAGGCGACAAATAACATCGTCTCCTACGGTATCGGTGATTGGGGCGCTGGCGGTCGCCTCACCCATATCCCTCTGATTTCCACTGCGTTTTACTACGTGGATACTAACATTCTGGCGCAAGTGGCCAAGCTCCTAGGGAAAACGGAAGATGCCTCGCGGTATTCGCAGCAAGCGGAACAGATTCGCGCGACCTTTAATCAGACCTTTTTTGACCCGGTGGCCAAAAAATATGGCGGCGAAAAAATAGTTGGCACCCAAAGCGGCAACTCCTTTATGCTGGCGATGGGACTGGCCGAACCAGCCAACCGTCAGACCATCCTCAATGATATCCTAAATAATGTAAGGGAAAATGGGCTGAAAGTGGGGGAGATCGGGCATCCCTATTTCTTGCGAGCGCTGGCAGACGCAGGACGCTCGGACGTAGTCTATGAGCTTCACAACCAATCAGACACGCCGGGTTATGGATACCAAGTGAAACTGGGAAAAACCAGCTTGGCGGAGTTCTGGGATGGGCATGGTTCGCAGTGCCATTTCATGAACGGGCACATCACTGAATGGCTGTATCGCGACCTCGCGGGAATCCAGGATGATCCTGCGGGGCCAGGGTTTAAGAAATTCATCATCAAGCCTGCCGTCCTAGCTTCTCTGACTTGGGTCAAGGCGAGCTACGATTCCGCTTCCGGGCCAATCGTCAGCGAGTGGAAATATGACGGTCAGAATGTGACGCTCCACGTGGTAGTTCCCGTCAATACGACAGCGACGATTTACGTGCCCACGGTAGATGCCAATTCTGTGGTCGAGAGCGGACATCCGGTCGCGCAATCGGCGGCAATCAAGTTTCTCAAAATGGAGGATGCCTACGCGCTGTATAAAGTCGGATCGGGAGATTACACGTTCCAGTCCAAACTCACAGGAGTTCCAAAGTGATACTTAAGATAGAGGTCGGCCAAAGGGGGCGGCTATCTGCCCTCTCTCCTGCCTCGGCAGAAAACCTCTTCCTAACAAAACGGCGCTTTTTTGATTTTTTAATCACACTTTTAATGGCAAATATCTGAAAATAACGATGAACCCGAATTTTCCCGCCAAACACAATCCCATGGAACCAATAACACTCACCGATAACCCATCCAGGATCACGAGCACCCGCTGTTTTCAAAATGCCGCCTCACTCGCCGTCCTTTTGCTAATGACCTGCCTCACGGCGGTCAATGCTGGTGAAATCCATGTTTCGCCGGCAGGCAATGACTCCAACCCGGGAACGGCAGCCAAGCCATTGGCTTCCGTGTCGGCAGCCCAAACCATGGCCCGTGCGGCAGCTGGCAAGGACGCTGTGAACGTCTTGCTTCACAAAGGCGTGTATTATCTGCCGGAGACGCTCCGCTTCACACCTGAGGATTCCGGATGCACTTACGCCGCCGTGCCTGGTGAGAGCGTCGTGATCAGCGGTGGTTTAAGGCTGGCATTGAAGTGGGAGCCGTTCCGCGATGGTATCATGCAGGCGAAAACACCGTCGGGAATGACGATCGATCAGTTGTTCGTCAATGGTGTGTCCCAGCACATGGCGCGCTATCCGAACTATGATCCCGGCGTCCTGCCCTTTGGCGGAGTGGCCGCAGATGCGGTCTCTGCCGAACGTGCCGCGCGTTGGGCCAATCCGGCGGGCGGTTTCATCCATGCCGGGCACAAGGCCGGTTGGGGTGGCTATCATTTCCGCATCACCGGCAAGGATGACAAAGGTGAACCCACTTATGAAGGCGGTTGGCAGAATAACCGACCCTCGCCGATGCATGAAAAGAATCGGTTCGTCGAAAACATCTTCGAGGAGCTCGATGCTCCGGGTGAGTGGTTTCACGATGTGAAAACGGACACGCTTTATTATATGCCGCCGGCGGATGTGGATTTGAAGACGGCCACCATTGAAGTGGACCGCCTCGGCACTCTGGTGGAATTGAATGGTACGATGGAAAAACCGGTCAAAAATATCACCCTGCGCGGGATCGTTTTCCGGCACTCCAGGCGCACGTTCATGGATACCAAGGAGCCCTTGCTCCGGAGTGACTGGGCCATCTATCGCGGCGGAGCGGTCTTTTTCAACGGCGCTGAGGATTGCGCTGTTATCGACTGCGAATTTGATCAGCTCGGCGGCAATGCCGTCTTCGTCAATAATTACAACCGCCGCATCACCATCAAGGGCTGCGATTTCCATGACACCGGTGCCAGCGCGGTTGCTTTTGTGGGGGATCCGGGTGCTGTGCGCAACCCGGTTCTCCAATACGGCCAATCGTTTAAATACGCGGCACTCGACAAAACGCCCGGGCCCAAATCGGAAAATTATCCGAAGGACTGCACCGTGGAGGACTGCCTGATCCGCAACGTGGGGACTGTCGAGAAACAAGTGGCCGGCGTGCAGATCTCCATGTCCATGGGCATCACGGTGCGTCATTGCTCGATTTACGAAACCGCGCGGGCCGGTATCAACGTGGGCGAGGGTGCCTTTGGTGGCCATCTCATCGAGTTTTGTGACGTGTTCGACACGGTCCGTGAAACCCACGACCACGGGAGCTTCAATTCCTGGGGCAGGGATCGCTATTGGAAACTCGGCGGCCCAACGGCTGAAGAATTGCCCGCGCTGGCGATGCTCGACATGGTCAAACCCAACATCATTCGCAACAGCCGCTGGCTATGCAAGCACGGCTGGGACGTGGACCTCGACGACGGCAGCTCGAACTATGAAATCTACAATAATCTTTTCCTCTGGGGCGGCCTGAAACTCCGCGAAGGATTCCACCGCAAGGTCTGGAACAATATCACCATCAACAACTCGCTCCATGCCCACGCCTGGTATGATAACAGCGGCGACGAGGTGACCCGCAACATCTGGATGGGCGCCTACAAGCCCGCGTTGATTAAAGCGCAAAAATGGGGCAAGGAAGTGGATCGCAATTTGTTCACCACCTCGGAAGAGGACCGCACGAAATTCGCTGATCAGGGTTGCGATGCCAACTCGCTGACGGGCGATCCGATGTTCGTGGATGCGGCGAAAGGTGACTTCCGCGTTAAGGACGGCTCACCTGCGCTCAAGTTGGGCTTCGTAAATTTTCCGATGGACAAGTTCGGTGTCACCTCGCCGCGATTGCGGGCCATCGCGCGGGTTCCGGAAATTCCTTCGATCAAAGCGGGCGGCACCGGGCCGAAGCAAGTCGCGAAGGAAACCGAATGGCAGGGAGCCAAGCTGCGCGAGATGCAGGGTGCTGAGTTTTCCGCCCTTGGTGTTGCGGCCGATGCGAAGGGCGTCCTCGTCACCGAAGTGGCCAAAGACTCGCCCGCGTTTCAGGACGGCATGCGCAAAACCGATTTCATTCAACGTGTGGAGAACCAGGAGGTGAGCAATGTCCGGGAATTTCTCGATGCCCTGGGCAAGTTGCCAGCGGGTGGCAGCGTGAAACTCACGGTGATCCGCGGCCAGGAATCTCTGCAATATACGGTGCGCACTTCTCCCAATAAATCCGGGGGTTGATTTCGCGAGCATGAGACATCCGCTTCAAAGCAGATTAATGAACAGAAAGCGGAACTGAACGCAGACAAAGAATTGCCTAAAAATCTCGATATGATTAAAAATTGGACTTATAGAAACTTTCTTGAGTTATCCCTAAGAATGAGCCCCCGGCTCTTTTTAACCGGAGCGCTTTTTACAGCCGTATTTGCACCGGGCTGTCTCTTGGCTGAAGTGGAGCTTCCTCCGATCATCGGCAGCAACATGGTGGTTCAGGCCGGAGAACCGCTTAATTTCTGGGGCTGGGCCGAGGTCGGCGAACAAGTGACGATTTCTCAAAACGGATCCGTATTGGCAAGCGCAGAGGGTCAGGGAAAGGCAACCCCCTGGCGGGTGCAGTTGCCCGCTCAAAAAGCGGGAGCCGTCGCTGATATTACGGTGGCTGGAAAAAACACGATTGCGCTCACCAATCTTCTGGCCGGTGAAAACTGGCTTTGCTCGGGACAATCCAACATGGTGATGACCCTTAAAAAAGGGCCTTGGTGTGGATGGGGCGGCGTGGTTGACGCAGACAAGGAGATCGCTGCGGCAAAGGATGCCCAGATTCGCTTCTTTGTTGTTAGTGGCAGCAAACAGGGGCGCACGGAGGGCTCATGGAGAGTGCTCAGTCCGGAAACCGCTCTCGAGATTTCAGGGGTGGCCTATTTTTTCGCACGCCGCATTCGCGCCGAGCTCAATGCGCCGGTCGGCCTCATCATTTCGGCCGTTGGCGGAACCGCGATTGAACCTTGGACGCCTGCGCGGGGTCTCAAGGGCGATCCTGAGATTGAAGCGCTGCAGACGCGTCTCGCTGCATCACAAAAAGAGTATGGAGCGAAGATAGCCGCAGACGAGAAACTGAATGCTGAATGGAAGAAAAAAGCTGCGGAGGCTCGTGCCAAGGGGGAACCGCAGCCGGCTCTTCCAGAATTTCAAACCCCGAGCAAGGTGCGAGCCGCCATCAACAACTTGAACGGGATTAATTCCATCGGCGGATTATATGAAAGCAAAATTCGTCCTCTGGCCCCGTTCAACCTGAGGGGAGCCATTTGGTATCAAGGAGAATCCAATGCCCGAAGGGGGGAGATTTATGCAGGGACACTGCAGCGGATGATTCAAAGCTGGCGCGAAGATTGGGGAAAACCGTTTCCGTTTATCACGGTTGCTCTGGCTGGAGCTGGCAAAGCCGAGGCTTGGGACGACGGACTCGGTTCATTTGCCATGATTCGGGAGGGGCAGGTGAAAGCGGCCGACTTGGTTGCCGGGGTGGGTGTCATTTCCGCAGCCGATCTGGGGCAGGTTATCCATCCGCCGAACAAGCAGGATGTCGGGCTGCGGGCTGCGCTGTGGGCTCTGCGAAATGTTTATGGTCGTTCGTTGGTTTGCGAAGGCCCACGTCTCTCCGCTGTTCATTTTGAAGCAGGAAAGGCGGTTGTGACGGTGACCGGTGAAAAAGACGGGCTGATGTTAAAGAGCCCGGCTGGATTTGAATTGGCAGGCGAAGACCGAAAATTTGTGGCAGCCACGGCTGAGCTGAAAGACGGCTGCATCGTAGTCACTGCTCCCGGTGTATCAACGTCAGTGGCCCTGCGTTATGCGTTTTTGAATTTCCCGACCTGCACGGTTTACAACGGTGCCGGCTTACCCGCACTTCCCTTCCGCAGCGACTCATGGCCGATCACACCCGCTACCAGTGACGGCCAACCGCCCGCCTCTGCACCCGACACGGTTGCGAACGCGGCGACCCCTTCCGGCGCGGTGCCGACAGCAACATTATTAAAGTGGGACAACGACAAAATCGACCTATGGAATGGCTTTGTCCGCCATAATCTGATTATTGACGGCCGTAAGGCGTGGGTGGTGGAACCGAAAAAAGCGCTCCCCGGCAATCCCTGGACCTGGTGCATGAAGTTTCCCGACAAGTATACGGCGCAAACCGGGGTATTGGCGCTTTTGGACAAGGGCTTTTTTCAT
Source organism: Akkermansiaceae bacterium (assembly GCA_903906515.1). Classification (GTDB taxonomy): domain Bacteria; phylum Verrucomicrobiota; class Verrucomicrobiia; order Verrucomicrobiales; family Akkermansiaceae; genus Luteolibacter. The sequence goes on along the minus strand of CAIVKO010000171.1, from coordinate 2,722 downwards.
CTCTATATCGACATTGGAAATGAATACGGCTCACCGAATTCACTGAAGCATTTCGATTCGTTTTACGCAGCCTTCAGCCAAAAGGGCCTGGCCAAAAAAGGGACTCTGGTGGCACTGAGTCGGGGCGGGCTGGATGCCTATGGATGGACGCGCGACAACACTGATAAAGTGCTCTGTATCTATGCAGATGCGCCGGTGTGTGATTTTAAAAGCTGGCCGGCGGGGAAAGGCAAAAGCCTTGGCAGTAGTCCCAAGGACTGGGCAAAACTACCGGCTGCCTACGGGTTCAAGGATGAAGCCGAGGCGTTAGCCTGGACGAAAAACCCGATTGATACGCTGGAGCCCATCGCCAAAGCGCAAATTCCACTGATTCATGTGGTCGGCGATCTCGACACCGGAGTCCCCGTGGCGGAAAACACCGCCATTCTCGAACAACGTTACCAGACGCTGGGCGGCAAGATTACGGTTATTCACAAACCAACGGTGGGCCATAATCCCCACGGACTTGAGGACCCCACGCCGGTCGTGGACTTGATTTTGAACTACACGCAAAGCGCCCTTAAATAACAACATAAACGCCTGAAAAACTCTAAAAATGAAAATGAAATCCATTCCCCTAACGTACGGTGCGCAATTCTGCCAAAACATCCGGGGGTTGATTTCGCGGGAGCGATTCGTGAAGTCTAAGGGGGGCAGTCAGTGCATGTGTACATTGCATAGACCCCTTAGACGCCGACTACTTCCTGCGAGTTCTTCGATTTTTATGAAAGCTCCCATTTATCAACCCCCACACACGTCGGCTGTCACAACGCTGCCGGAGAAGACTGCGGGCACGGGGACTTCCCTGAAAGCAGCCTGTCTTTTGGCGACTCTGTCGGTTTTGAGTGGACTGGTGCCAGTGGGACTGGCCCAGGAAGTTCCCGACACCCGTGGACCGATCCGGAATCCCGGGATGACGGTCTTGGTGGACGGCGAGGGAATGCAGGCGCCTGGCTATCACTATATTCGGCCCGAGCCCAAGGAAAAATGGGATGGGCGTTGGATCGTCGACAAGGCTCCGCGCGTTCCCGAAACGGTCGGGATTTGTCTGCGCAAGGAGTTCGTTCTGAAAAAATCACCCACGAAGGTAACTGCGTGGTTCTCAGGGGATAGCTTCTTGCTCTATATCAACGGCCTGCCCGCAGCCCGCGGACCGGCCGACGGTGGCAATGATGTTGGGGGAACGTCATCGGGGCGGGCCTTTTATGATGGCCGCGATTTCACCGGGCTTTTTCATATAGGCCAAAACAGCGTGGCCGTGGAAACCCAAAAAGGTTTCATATTTGAGGCGCGCGTCGATTACGCCGATGGGACCAGCGAGGTATTGAAGAGTGATGAAAGCTGGAGGGGGATCGCCAACCCGTATCTCAAAAAGATGGCACTGGTTGATCCCTCGATAAGCAATGGAAAGCCCGCTAAAGGTGGCGGGGTGACCTTCGATGCTCCGGCAGAGCCGATCGGGTGGCAATTGGTGGGATTTGACGATTCCAAGTGGCCGGCCTGCCAGGCGGGTAATGCGCCAGCCAACTTGGTCATGAGTGAATTGCCCCCTTTAATGGAAGCCAGTTACCCGATTTTTGAGGTTGGCCAGGTCAAGGGTCATGTGACGGTGCCGGAGAACGCACTTCGGCCGGGTCATCCCATTGTGGTGCAGGGGGACGGGGAATTCGCCGTGCAGTTCAGCCGGGTCATGGCCGCTCGGTGCGGGATCAAGGTCAAGGGCTGCGCCGGGGCGCAGATCACCCTGGTGGGCGGCGAGACCTATGCCTCGAAGAACATTTACTGCCAGGTACTGCTGCGGGATGGCGTCCAATACTTTGAAGGAAGGAATTACATGGGGATCGGCGCCATCCGGGTAATTGTGCGCAATGCCACACAGCCTGTGGAAATTCAAGAAGTCACAGGCAATGCCTGGTCCCAACCGGTGGAATATCGCGGTTCCTTCAACTGTAGTGATGAAATGCTTAACACCCTCTGGAAGAGCAATCGCTGGTCGTCTCAGATCAACATGATCACCCACCATCTTGATAACCCCGGCCGCCAGGAACCGCTGGGCGATTACGGGGATTATCTGATCCAAGACCTAGTCGCCTATACCACGCTGGGAAAGAACCATGCTTTGGCGCGACAGGACCTGCGGAAGTTCGCTTGGATTCTGGAGAACGCCAAATACAAGACCTTCCACACCAGCTATATCTTTTGCTGGCTCCAGGCGTTGTTGAATTATTACGACTACACCGGCGACACGAGTTTGATCCAGGAACTGGCTCCCCACGTGCATGGGGTGATCGATAAATTCACCTCCTATATCGGCAAAAACGGCATTATTTCGGAGTCGCCCGATTATGTATTCATGGATTTTATCACGGTCTCTGATGACAAGGATCCGAAGATCAAGTTCGGCTGTCACCATCCTCCGGCGGTGATTGGGCAGGGCTACATGACCGCACTCTATTATCGTGGCTTGGCGGATGCCATCCGGGTCTCTCAGATCACGAAAAACGAGACCGCGATGGAAAAGTACGGCGAGTTGCGGCGCAAGGTCCTCAAATCCTATCGCGACGAGCTGTGGAATCCCACCCGGGGTCTGTTCCGCGATGGCAAGCCGTTTGCGTCGACCCAACCCACCACATGGTCCTTGCCGGCCGATGTCCAGATGGAAAGTTTCAGCGCGCAGAACAAT
>CAIVKO010000170.1 GCA_903906515.1 Akkermansiaceae bacterium | reverse complement strand
TCATTTCCGGGGTGGATGGTTTCATGGCTCAGGCCGGGTTCCTTCGTAGATCGATACCACTCCGAAGGTGAGGGGGCAGGCATCCGCTTTGATAAAACCGCAGGACTCTAACAAATTCATCATCGCCGTGCCGGATGGAAACGTCTCGATGGATCCGCCGAGATATTCGTAGGCGTCCTTTTGACCGGTGAGCCAACCTGCCATGCGCGGGAGCACGTGATGCAGATACAGGCGGTAGGGTGTGCGCAGAATGCCATCGGGTAGTGAGAAATCCAGAATCACCAGACGTCCGCCGGGTTTGAGGACGCGGAGCATTTCCCGCAGGGCCGCCGGGTAGTCCGCCATGTTGCGCAGGCCGAAGGCGACCGTGACGACGTCGAATCCGCCATCGGGAAATGGCAGCGCCAGCGCATCCGCCACCACCGTATGTTCCAAACCGCGGCTGGAGGCATGGGCCAACATTTCCGCGCAGAAGTCCGAAGCGATCACCTCGCAATCCGGGCAGGCGTCTTGAATCTCCAGGGCCAGATCTCCCGTGCCGGATGCCACATCCAGAAGGCGTGCGGGTTTCCACTTCCGGATCCGTGTGGTCACGACCCTGCGCCACCAGATATCCGCTCCGCAGCTCAGGACGTGATTGGTGAGGACATAGCGGTCGGCGATCCGGGCAAAGGCGTCGCGAACATAGACGGCATCAGGCATGGCAGGAGACTTAGGGCGGATCCGCCGGGAATCAACCTAAAATGGATATTGGATATTTGAAATTGGGAGATTGGGTTCTTACTGTCGGTGATCTGATTGGGCATGTATGAGTGTCTTCTCTCTTCGATGTCCGCGTTATCGCCGGAGCCGCCGGGAAGTCCATCTTTACCAAGACTTTTCAGGGAGATGATTCCGTCAGGCTCGACCGTGTATTGAAGGTTTCTTTTCCATGCGTCATGGGTTCGATTGGCGTATCCTTTTCGTTTGGGAAGAATATCCAGTGACTCGGGAATCGTGTTGTGTGCCTTCGCATACAGTTGGATCCGAACGAACGTTTCCGTTATCGCGCTGCGCGTCATGGCAACCGGAGGAACCACCTCAATAAGGCAGGTTATTGCAAGGATTGCTATCGATGCAGCAGCTGGCAGTATGATTGAGCGTGATTTCATGGCCATAACACCAGAGGTTTACCACCCGGCTATCGGGGGATGCTCTTCGACGCAGGAGTTGTAGGATGGTTCTTCGAGGACGGTTATTTGACATCGATCGGCGCGATCTCCATCGAGGCTTTGTCCAGTTCGAGTTTGACGATCACGTCGATTTCCTTCGGGTTTTTGGGAGAGATAGAGAGTGAGAGTTCCGTTGCGGTCTGGCTGGCTCTCACCTTGCCGCCGGTGAGGAGTTTGGCGGAAACGATGGCGGCCGGCAGGGCGGGGAGTTTGAAATCACCAACGCCACGCTTGAGGATGTGAAGGTAGATGGTACTGTCCTTGCGAGTGCAGGCAAAATCCTTGGTGGGTTTGTATGGGCCACCGCGTGTGTCCATCAGACTTTCGCCGTATTTTTCGAGCCAGTCGCCGACGTCCTTGAGGCGGTTTGCCTGTTCGGGAGCGATGATGCCTTCAGGTGTGGGGCCCACGTTGAGGAGGATGTTGCCATCGCCGCCATTGCCGAGGACAAGCATCCGGAGGCAGGCTTCTAGTGATTTTACCCCGTCCTTTTCACCGCCCCATGCCCAGTTGTTGTGGGCGGAGACCGTCATGCAGGATTCCCACGGGCGGTCCATGTTGAAGCCGCCGATCTTCTGCTCGGGAGTGTCGTAGTCGCCGCCGTCACCGGTGCGGTTGTTGATGAGGATGTCCGGTTGGAGTTTGCGCACGAGGTTGATTGTGTTGACTCCGCGGCCCTTGAACTCCTGAGGTACGTCGTTCCAGATGGTGATGAGCGGTCCGTATTTGGTGATGAGTTCCTCGATCTGGCCGAGCAGGTATTTATTGTAGGAATTGATATCGGATTTCTCGCGGTGTGTTTTCCCTCCGGGGCTGGTGAGGGGGAAATCCGGGTGGAACCAATCGCATGTTGAGTAGTAGGCTCCAAAGGCAATGCCCTGCTTTTTGCAAGCTTCGGCCAGTTCCTTGACTACGTCGCGTTTGAACGGCGTGTTCATGATGTTGTAGTCGGTGAGCTTGGTGTCCCAGAGACAGAAACCATCGTGGTGCTTGGTGGTTAGAACGATGTATCGCATGCCCGCCTTCTTGGCGATGGAGGCCCATTCATCGGCGTTGAATTTCGTCGGATTGAATTCCTTGTAGAGGTTGTCGTATTTCTCGATCGGCGTTTCGTTGCCGCGCGACCAACCGATTTCCTTCTCGGTCAGGCTGACGGGGCCCCAGTGGATGAACATGCCGTAGCGCTTGGCGCGCCAGTTGGCGATGGCGGCATCCGTCGGCGGTGCGGCATTGGCTGGGAAGTTAGAAGGTTGGGCGGCCTTGATGTCCTGCGAAGTGATGGCGAGTGATAGCGCTAAAGCGGATAACCCGATGGTGGTTTTCATGAGTTTTGTTGTGATTCAGTGCTTCAATCGAGGTGATAGATCTCCTTGGTGTCGGCCCAGGTTTTGCCTGCTTTTTTGGCGTCGGGGAGAGGGGATTGGCAGGGGTCTGTTTCCTTCCACCAGCGTCGGGTTTCAGGGTCGGCGGCCATTTTCTTCATATCGGAATCGAAGTTTTTTCCGGCGTATTCGAGGTAGGCGAAGAGGTAGGTTTTGCCTTCGATTTCGCGTTCGTAGATGGAGAAGTTCCGGATGTTGCAGTCCTTGATCTTGGCATTGACGGCGGGCCACGGGTTGGCGTGGAGTTTTCGATAGTAATCAGCCTTTTCCGGTTTGAGGCCGGTGATCCACGCGTAACGGGTGACCGGAGAGGGTGCGCAGGAAGCGGCAAGGGCGGTGATGAACAATGCGATGAGTTTGATTTTCATCAGGGTGCGTTGGAAATGATGTTAGCGGAAGATGATGTAGAGAACGCTCATGGCGACGATGACGATGGCGGCCAGTACCTTGTAGTTGAGGATGCCGGGCCAGCCTGGAGCCTTGAGGGCGTCCAGCGGATGCGGCCAGTAGAGGGCTTGGAGGTCTTCTCCGGCGAGCTTGGGCTGGAGTTTGGTGAAGACGGCTTGAAGGACAAGGCAGGCGACGAACATGTAGAAGGCCATCATCATGAAGGGTGTGGTGATGAAGAAACCGGGGACCCATGCGAAGGTAAGGGGGTAGCCTTCATGGAGGGCTTTGAGCGCGTAAATGCCCACGCCGAGGATGGAGCCGAGCCACATCGTCCACTTCGCGCCGCGGGCGGAGGCGGCTGGCCAGAACACGCCTAGCAGGAAGACGCAGGTGATGGGCGGTGCCATGTGGGCGATGATTTCGTTAAGCGCGTTGAAGATGCTGGCCTTGCGGTCAAGCAGCGGCACGAGCGCGATGCCGAACGCAATGGAAGAGAGCGTGGCGACGCGACCGATAAAGACGAGCTTCTTGTCGCTGGTGGCGGGGTGGAAACGTTTGACGATGTCGTAACTCACCATGGTGGCGATCGAGTTAGAAGCACTTGATAGGTTTCCCATCAGCGCGGCCATCAGCGCGGCGGCAAGGAGGCCGAGAACTCCGACGGGCAGGAGCTTTTTGATCATGACCGCATACACCTCTTTCGATTTATAGGGGCGGATGCCTTCAGGTGTGGGAATGGTTTCACCAGCGTCGGTTTTGACGGTTTTCACCGGCACGTCGGGGCCGATGATGAGGGAGGCGTCCTTATGGGTGGGCTTGATGGCGAGTTGGGAGAGATCGAGGGTTTCTTCATTCTTAAGGCGGATCGGATCGATTTTAGCGCCGCCGAAGTCACCGGTGACGGTGATGATTTTTTCCTTGCCGCCTTCCGGAAGGGCGACGGTCTGGACGAGGCGGACCTGGGTGACTCCTTCGATGTTTCCTTGTTTGACGGCCGTGTAGAGCATCAGTCCGGGGACGATGAAGATGAAGACGGGGAGGATCTTGATGAGACCGCAGAAAATCGGGCCGACCCGGGCGTCGTTCTCGCTCTTTGCTCCGAGCACGCGCTGGACGATGGTTTGGTCCGCGCACCAATACCAGATGCCGAGCACGGGGTAGCCTAGCAGAATGGAATACCAAGGCATGCCGCTGTCGTCGCCGTGCGGGCGGAGCATGCTCATGAGTTTGCCGTCGGTGATGCCTTGAGCGGCGGCGTTGGCGGTGTTGAGCGTGGCGGTCATGCCGTCCCAACCACCGGTTTTCTGCCAGGCGAACCAGGTGATGACGAAGGCGCCCAACAAGAGTACGACGGTCTGGATCGTCTCAGTGATGGCCACGGCGGCAAGCCCGCCTACCACGGTGTAAACTCCGGTGAGTCCGCACATCAGGAAGATACAGGTCCATTTCTCGATGCCGAAAATATCGTGGAGAATCAGCCAGCCGGTGGCGAGGGGGAAGGCGATGTGGAAGATGATCGCTGCGACGATCGAGACCACGGCGAGCAGGTCCCGGCACTCGCGGCAGTAGCGTTTTTCGAGGAAATCCGGGAGGGTGGCGACCTTGGATTTCAGATAGAACGGGGCGAAGAAGAAGCCGAGGAGGATCAGGGTGAAGGCGGCCATCCACTCGAAGTTGCCGTTGAGCAGGCCCGTGTCATAACCGGATTGAGCGAGGCTGACGAGGTGAACGCAGGAGATGTTGGTGGCGAACAACGCGAGGCCGATGACCGGCCATTTCAGCGTGTGCGCTGCCATGAAATAATCACCTGCGACGGATTCACCGTGCTGCTGACCTTTTTTCTTGGCGCTGATCCCGGCCCAGCACCCGAGTCCGACGACGCCCACAAGATAGATGATGATGATGGACCAATCGAGGATGCTGATGCTCATGGGGTATGTGGGTTAGTTCAACCATTTTCCGGGCGTGGATCGCGGTCCAGCAATTCCCGCATGGCGACTGCGGCGGGTTTGCCTTCGTAGAGAATCGCGTGAATGCCATCAATGATGGGAGTGCGGACTCCGAGTTTGCGGGCGGCGTCGTGGATGGAAAGGGCGTTGGGCACACCCTCTGCGACCATGCCCAGCGAAGCCACGGCCTCTTCGAGCGTTTTACCGGTGCCGATGGCGTGGCCGACACGGTGATTGCGGGAATGCTCGGAGAAGCAGGTTACGATCAAATCGCCCACTCCGGAGAGGCCAGAGAAAGTCTCAGGGCGACCGCCGAGCGCGACTCCAAGGCGTGTCATTTCCGCAAGGGCACGGGTGACGAGGGCTGCCACGGCATTGTCACCCACGCCGAGTCCGTGAGCCATGCCGGCGGCGATGGCATACACGTTTTTGACCGCTCCGCCGAGTTCCACGCCGGGGACGTCGTCGGTGGTGTAAACCCGGAAAAATGGCAGGGTAAAAAGATCCTGGAGTGCATCCGCCAGATCGGTGTCGTGTGAGGCCACTACCGCGCAGGTGACCATCTCCGTGGCGATTTCCTCGGCATGGTTAGGGCCGGTTAGGATGCCGATTGGATTTTCGGGCAGCACATCCCTGAGGATCTGGCTGAGGCGCTCGCCGGTATCGCGTTCGATGCCTTTGCCGCAGGATACGAGCGGTGTGTTGGCGGGCAGACCGATGGTGGCGAGTTTTCCGGCTTCCGAGCGGACTGCGGACGACGGCACGGCCACGAGGACCAGTGGGAAATCAAGGATCTCGCGATGATCGGTGGTCGCACGGATGTTATCCGCGAGGATGACGTCTTTGAGGTATTTCGGATTGCGGTGGTCGCGGTTGATGCCTGCCACCACATCCTCTTCGATCGAAACGAGCAGGATGGATTCCAGTTTGGGGGCCAAGAGTTTCGCAAGCGCCGTGCCGAGCGAGCCTGCTCCGAGGATGGCGGCGGAGGTGAAAGGGGAAGTCATGAGTCAATAGTCATCAGTCATTAGTGAAGAGCAAGCATGGAATGGAGTGTTTGCGGAGCGCGTGCATTCTGCACGCTGTTGGACGGCGGACATTTTGTCCGGCGAAGCATCTCTCTTGAAATGGCTGGTGACAGAATGTCCCCAAGCCGACAGCCGACAGAATGTCGGCGCTCCACACCGTGCATAAATCCGTCGTAGGCTGGGAAGTGGGGTGGCGCAACTGACATCCGGGCATTTTGTCATCTCTCGTTCTTAGACTTTTTCTCAAAGCGGTTTTCGGTTCCGGCGATGAGGCGTTTGATATTGGAGCGGTGTTTCCAGATGCCGAGCAGGGCAACCAGCACGGAGAATGCGAACAGGGGTTTGTTCCATGTTCCTGATTCCCAGAGGGTAGGTAAGGATTTATCGTTGTGAACGTGATGGAACCTTGCGCCCAGATGAGTGATGATGGGAACCAGCGCCACGGCGACGATACTGGCGACGGAGACGTAGCGGGTGATTTTGAACAGGACCAACCAGATCAGGACAAGGATCAGGATGGCGGCGGGCATCAATGCCGTTACCACGCCGGCAGTGGTGGCGATTCCCTTGCCTCCCTTGAACCCAACCCATGGCGAATAGTTGTGTCCGAGAATGGCGCAGAGTCCGCTAACGACTTGCAGAAGTTGTGCGGTTGCTTGCTGATCTGCGGGAAATTCGTGAGCCAGCTTCATCAAAGCGGGGATTCCCATTCCGATGGGCTCGCCTGTGAAACGAATCAGGTTGATGGCCAGCAGCGTGGGAACAAACCCCTTCAGGATATCCAGGATCAGGCAGGGGATTCCGAATTTTTTCCCCATCACCCGCAGCACGTTGGTCGCTCCGATATTGCCGGAGCCGTGTTGGCGGATGTCGATGCCCTTTGCTTTGGCGATGAGCAAACCGAAGGGGATGGATCCAAGAAGGAATGCCAGCAGCGGACAGAGCCAGAGTTGCATCAGGAAATGGGATGGGTAATGGAATGGCAGGCTGGAAAGAGCGACGGATCGCCGCTTATTCCACGACCGTGGCGGAGGTGATCACCACGGGTTTGAGCGGGAATGATTTTTCCCGCGATCCTGGCGGAGTTTCCGTCTCCATATCCTTGATTTTATCCACCACATCCATGCCCTCGACGACCTTGCCAAACACGGCGTAACCGCCATTGTTCGGGTAGTCGAGGCCCTCGTTATCCACCACATTGATGAAGAACTGGCAGGTGGCGCTGTCAATGATACCGGTGCGTGCCATGGCGATGGTGCCACGGAGGTTTTTCAGGCCATTCTGCCCTTCGTTTTTGATCGGTGCGTCCGGGGTTTTGGGGACGAGTTTGCCCTCGCTGAGGGTGAATCCACCGCCTTGGATCATGAAGGTTGGCATGAGTCGGTGGAAAACCGTGCCGTCGTAATGCTTTTTCTTCACGTATCCGAGGAAGTTTGCGACGGAGATCGGCGCCTTCTCGCTATTGAGCTCGATCACGATGTCGCCTTGGGTGGTCTTGAGACGAACCTTCGCGACTTTGGTAGCGGTGGGGGGAGCTGCGGGTTTCTCCGCAACCTTCGCGGGTTCGCAAAATGCGATGGCAGGAAATAAGGCGAGCGTGAACAGGGCAAGTCGGCGTTTCATGAGTGGGATCATTTGGTGCTGTCCTTCAGATTCGCAGGCAGCGGGACGAGGGCGGATTGCATTCCCAACTTGGCAAGCAGTCCATAAACCACAGCACCGACAAGGAAGGCTGCGACCGGAGCGGCGGGGATCGCCGGGAATTGCTCGGAGACTTTGTCGTGGAGGATCGGCAGGATGCCGACGAAGAATCCAACAGCCCAGGAGACCCAGCCGGCTGGGTTGAAACCTGCGCGCGGGCCGCTCCATTTGCCGCCGTTGAAGAGGAATTCCACCAACATGGCACCCAAGATCGGGCCGAACGAGGCACCAATGATTTGGAAGACGATGATCGCTTTGCCAGCCATGCCGGTGACGGCAAGCAAGATGCTTACAGCCGCTCCGATGCCGACCGAGATGAATGGAGGCACGCCCGAGAGGGTGGTCTTGAAGCTGTTGGCTGCGATAAAGGAAGAGAAGCAGGCGGCAGGGAAGGCTGCGATGGCGAGCAGCAGCATCATGATGCCTGCGGTTTGTTTGCCCATGATGATCTCCATCAGGCCCGGTGCTTGAAGCGGCAGACCGGCGGCGACGGCTTGTTTGCTCAGTTCGGGAGAACCGTAGGTGCCTGCCACCACCAGCATGGCAATGCCGGCGGTCAGGATGATTGCCAGTGCGACACCCACGATGCCACCCATGGTCACGTCGCTTTTGCCACGGCTGTTGGTGCCGAAGTCCGCACCGGCTGCTCCGGCGGTGGCGAAGAAGCCGACCACAAAGGTCAGCATGGATGCGAGCACTCCAAAGCTGCCGAGCGACTCAGGGGACTTGGGGGCGGCCGTCTTGCTCAGGGCGATCAGGGCCTGCGGGTCGAAGCTACCGATGCCGCCGGCGGTTTTGGCCAGCAGGATGAGCAGAATGCTCAGAGGGATGAGTGGCAGGTAGGTCGCGACCTTGGCGACGTATTGGATGCCCTTGAGGCCGACGAAGGCTGCTAATACACCCCAAACGACCATGATTCCCTTCACCGCCATTGGGATTGTGGCGAAATCCATCGGGTTGATCTTCAAATCGGGGAAGCAGAACATGCCGATCAGGGCGGAGGAGAAATAGATATTCACTCCAAGCCAGCCGAATTGCAGAACTCCCATTAGGAAACCGGGCAGTATGAATCCGCCTTGTGCGCCGAATAGTGAGGTGCCGATGATGTAGAGCGGCAGTCCGGTGCGCATGCCCAGCATACCGGGCACCATGTAGAACAGGAAGTGGCAAAGGAATGCGGCGATGACCAAGCTCAACAAGGCCCATGCGACACCGCAGGACAGCAGTCCGCCTTGGTTGGGTGCGCTGACGGCATCCTGCCAGAAAACGAACCAGAGGAAAATGCCCGCGTAGGTGGGGGCTGTGTTTTTATACCATGGAGCGCGGTTGGCCTGTGGATTGGGTGCCGCGCTGGCGATGTAGGAAGGAAGTGGGTTTGGACTGCTCATCTGTTGTTATTGTTGGATTTGTAGTGGATTTACCATAGCCGATCTGCCGTCGCGATTTTGAAACAAATCCCGCCAGCGCGGCGGTCAACTACTGAAACTTGGCTTAGGTTGTCAACCTTAATGCTTCCCAGGCTAGAATGGCGCTTTTCCGTTGGATTCCCCACCGGTAGTTCCCGCAGGACCCGTCGCTGTGGATCACGCGGTGGCAGGGGATGAGGAATGAGATGGGGTTCCGTCCCACGGCGGTTCCGGTGGCTCGGGAGGCCTTCGGATTGCCCGCTGCGGCGGCCAGTTCTCCGTAACTGATTGTCGATCCTGAGGGAATCCGTAGCAGTTCTTTCCAGACACGGATTTGAAAGTCCGTGCCGCGGACAAAAACCTTCCAGACTGTGGGAGATCCGGCATGGGTTTCGGGTGCAAACATGCGTGAGGTAAGCTGGGTAGCGTGGTCATGGTCCCAGAGGATCTCGGCAAGCGGCCATTCCTGGCTCATTTCGGAGATCGATCGTTCTTCTTCTTCGTTATCGAAAAACGAAAGGTTGCAGATTCCACGCGGAGTTTCACCGATGAGACAACGGCCGAACGGAGAATCGGAAATGCCGGCCCGGATCGTCATTTCCGCGCCGCGTGCGGCGATTTCATCAGGGGTGGCGGTTTCCAAGCGGGTGTTCATGAGCCCGCAGCCTGCCACCGAACCGGGATTTTGCCATGGGAAAATGCGGGCATGGTCCGCGTGAAGCAAGGCAGGGACCGATCTCCGAGCGGTCCACGTGAATGGACAGAGAATGAAAAACCGTTACGATTCGCTCATCCGCATTTCTTTCGCACGGACCGCTCGGAGAGACGGTCCCTGCCTTGGCTTATGGACATCGGGATTTTACCCGAGATTCTTCTCGCCTCATCGGAGGTCCGTTGTGTCTGGTCTCCGGCGTGCCCGGCATCACCAACATTTCCACTTATCGTTTCACCGCGCTCACCGGGCTCAAGAGTCTGCGCGAGGATCTCGTTGCATCCTGCAAGGCGTGGAAATTGAAGGGAACCATCCTGCTCAGCACGGAGGGGATCAACCTGTTCGTTGCTGGTGAAGCGGATTCCATCGATCGGTTGCTGGCCCGGCTGGGCGAGGTGCCGGGACTTGAAAATCTGGAGCCGAAGGTGAGCCTGAGCGAGACCCAGCCGTTCAAGCGCATGTTGGTGCGGTTGAAGAAGGAAATCATTGCCTTCGGTGTGGATGCGGTGCGCCCGGCGTCCTACACATCGCCCAAGATCGCGCCGCAGGAACTCAAACGCTGGCTGGACGAGGGGCGACCGGTGACTTTGCTCGACACCCGCAACGACTACGAGGTGCGGCTAGGGACCTTCAAGGGTGCGATCGATCCCTGTATCAGCACGTTCCGCGGGTTTCCGGAAGCGGTTAGAAAGCTGCCCGATGATCTCAAGGACCAGCCGGTGGTGATGTTTTGCACCGGCGGCATCCGCTGCGAGAAGGCGGGGCCGTTCATGGAGATGGAAGGGTTCAAGCAGATCTATCAATTGGATGGCGGCATCCTCAGGTATTTCGAGGAATGCGGTGGCGCGCACTACGATGGTGATTGTTTCGTGTTCGACCAGCGGGTAGGGGTGGATCCTGCGCTCAACGAGTCCGGTCACGCGCTTTGTTTCGCTTGTCTGGCGCCGCTGGATGAAACCGACCAGCAGGATCCCCGCCACGTGCCGGGGAAGAGTTGCCCTCATTGTTTCAAGAGCGAACCCGAACGCATGGCGGACCGCATCGCCGCGTTGGAGAAATTGCTGCATGAAGCATCCCATCCCTTGCCCGGAGCCGCTCCCCGGGAAAACCGGCGTCCGCTGAATATTCCCGCCGCGCAGGACGGGCGGAGGCTGTTGGATGCGCTGATCGATCTTTTTCCACAGGTTTCCGCAGCGGAGTGGGAAGTCCGGTGTGATGCCGGACGTTTCATCGATTACGGTGGCAGGGTCCGTGGCAAGGACCATCCGGTGCGCGCTGGAGAGAGGGTTTTGCAGGTTTTCCCACCGGAGTCCGAGCCACCGGTTTCCGCAGACATCCGGATTCTTTACGAGGATGATGCGTTGATCGTGGTGAACAAACCCGCGCCGCTGCCGATGCACGCGAGTGGAAGATTCCACCGCAACACGCTGCAATTCCTGATGAATCAGGCCTGCTCTCCATTTCCTCCGCGACCGGTTCACCGACTGGATGCCAACACCACGGGGGTGGTCGTCTTCGCTCGGACCCGCCACATTTGCCGCGTGATGCAGCGGCAGTTCATCGAGGGTCGGGTGGACAAGCGATACCTCGTGCGTGTCGCCGGTCACCCGGAAAACGATGTGTTCTTTTGCGATGCCCGCATTGCCGCGCTGCCCGGCGTGCTCGGCACCCACCTCATCGATGAGGAATCCGGCCAGGAATCGCGCACCGATTTCACGGTGATTCGCCGGGATGAGGATGGGACATCGTTGTTAGAATCGAAACTCGGCACCGGTCGCACCAATCAGATCCGTGTCCACTTGTGGTCGATGAATCTTCCGGTCGTTGGCGATCCCGCGTATTTGGCCGCAGGTGGAATTGGCGATACCCAGACGCTCGAACCTGAAGCGCCGCCGCTGCAACTTCATGCATGGAAGCTGGCATTCGATCACCCGCGCACCGGCAAGGCGATGGTTTTCGAGGCGGCCATTCCGCCATCATTCGGCAGGTAGGCAGGGACCGTCACTCCGTGCGGTCCACGTGAATAAAATGCGAATGAGTGGATTGGAGCAGCTTTTCATTCTTCGTCCATGCGCGCGGACCGCTCGGAGTGACGGTCCCTGCCTTGCGTTTTTTCCGCTTTCAACATGCCGCAACCTGCGGCGACATCGATCCCGCGGCGCTGGCGGAACGTGCATGGAAACCCGGCCGCACGCAGGATTTTCTGGAACGCGTGGCCCGAGTGGCTGGCTTTGCCGTGATAGCCTCCGGTGGGATTCAAAGGGATCAGGTTGATGTGGGCATCGATGCCTTCTAACAAGCTGGCCAGGCGTGCCGCGGTTGCGGGCGAATCGTTTTTCCCTTCGATCAAGGTCCACTCGAAAAAGATGCGTCTGCCGGTTTTTTGTCCATAATCACGGCAGGCGGAGATGAGCATGTCCAAGGGCCAGCGCTTGCTTGCGGGCACCAGGGCGGCGCGTTCATCCTCGGTCGATCCGTGGAGACTCACCGCGAGCCGGTATGGGCTGTTTTCCGAGGTCATCCGTTCGATGCCCGGCACGACACCCACCGTGCTGATGGCGATTTTCGATGGCCCGATGCCGATGCCGCGCACGTCGGAAATGATGTCGAGTGCGTGCATCACGGAGTCGAAATTGTGCAGCGGTTCGCCCATACCCATCATGACCAGATTGCGCAGTCGTTTGTTCGGGGAAATCTGATGGAGGATGCGGCGGGCGTGGAGGACCTGGGCGATGATTTCGCCCGGTCTGAGGTGGCGCACGAATCCCATCTGGCCGGTGGCGCAGAACACGCAGCCCATCGCGCATCCGGCCTGGGTGCTCACGCAGACTGTTTGTCGTCCGTCGTACCCCATCAGCACGGTTTCGATGACCTGGCCGTCGTCGAGTTTGAGCAGAAACTTCCGGGTCAATCCGTCGGTGCTGCGGATTTCATCCACCATCTCCGGGACATCGAGGAAAAACGGTTTTCCTGCGCCCACGTGGTTTTCAACCCAACGTTGAAGGGGTGGCAGAAAACCCCGTGTGGAAAGGGAGATTTCACCTTCGCGGTGGAGAGCGCGCCAGAGTGATTTGGCGTGGTGGGCGATCACCCCGTCCTCGGTCAACACCTCCACCAACTCGGAAAATCCGAGGTCGTGCAGCGATCGGGCGGGCAATGCATCCATGCCGCAATCAATCCCCCGGGTAGGCCCGCATCAAGGCGCGATTCGAATTCTTGTGGATTTTGTGCTTAGACATCGGTGTCGGATGCGCTAGACCCTGCCCATGCACGACGACACACGCGATCACGGGCTTCAGCCGCTGGACGGATTGATGAACCGCTGGGGGGTGACCAACCACCAGTTGGTGGACACATCCGTGGAGCAATTGAACCACAAACAAGTGCAACGGGCACGCAAGGGGCGGCAACTCACGTTGCATCTCATGCAAAAGGTCACCCGAACTCTGAACGATGCGGTGCTCGCCAAGCTCCCGAAGGAAGAACGCCCGAATTTCCAGCCCTACTCGCACAAGCAGTTGTTCAACTACGCCAAAGACCACAATCCGGCCAAGGCGGACGCGAACGAGCCGTTGATGCCGCAGTGAGTTCCGCATATTTTGCCAATCCAGTTGCCCCGCTCTCCGCACTTGCCTAAGTCGGAGTTTCTTCCACAATATCCGGCATGGACCACTGGATACTCATTTTAGGAACCGTGCTAGCCGCGATTGGCTCAGTATGGGGCATGGTATCGGTGCACCGGGGGACACGCAGCCTGTGGACGATTGTCTGGATGTTGGCGGTGTTCGTGTGCCAGCTTGTGTTTCTTGGGTTCCGAGGCAAAGAGCACGGGACCTGTCCGCTCACCGACCACGGTGAGATCCTTGTTTTCCTGTCGTGGGCGCTGACCTTGTTTTATCTGTTGGTGGGTTCCACTTACCGGATTTCGTTGCTTGGGGTGTTCACCGCCCCGGTGGTGACGGTTTTCCAATCCATCGCGCTGATTCCGGGTGTGCTTGATGAAAACCCGCAGAAATTCACAAATGGCAGTTTTTGGCATGAAATCCACTCGTCCACCGCAGTGTTGGCATACGGCGGTTTTGCGCTCGCAGCTGTGGCGGCGGTGATGTTCCTGGTGCTCGACAAGCAATTGAAGGAGCACCATCTGAAAAGCGGGCTCTTCCGCAATCTGCCACCGGTCAGGGAGTTGCTGGTTTCCATGGAACGCCTGCTCCAGATCGCCGGAACCCTGCTGACTCTCGGTATCATCGCAGGTTTTCTCATGCCGCATGACCATAAGGCACTCGGTCACTTGCTGGCTGCGGTCGCGGTGTGGTCGGGCTACGGGTTCTTGCTGGGCCTCAAGTTGGTGCGGGGATTGACGGGGCGGAAGCTTTCGCTTTCGGTGGTCATTATGTTCATACTTTCACTCGGCGTTTTCGCATTTGTCTGATGGAACTCCTCTGCCTTGGCCTCAACCACCGGACGGCGCCTGTTGAAGTGCGTGAGCGTTTCGCCGTGGGCTCCACCAAACTCGGCGATGCCTCCATCGAGTTGACCGCTATGAACGGGGTCTTCGAAGGCGTAGTGATCTCGACCTGCAACCGTACCGAATTCTATCTGGTCGCAACCACTGCGACGGAGGCGCTTGTCTTGTTGGAAAACCACCTGGTGGAGAAAACCCAACTCGAACATCACGATCAGGTCGTTCCGCATTTCTATCGAAAACAAAAATCCGAGGCGGCCCGCCACCTTTGCCGCGTGGTCAGCGGCCTGGACTCGATGATGTTAGGGGAGACCGAGATTTTCGGACAAGTGAAACACGCCTATCAATCCGCTCTCGGTGCGGGTGCCACGTCGGGTGTGCTCAACCGGCTGTTTCAACGCGCGTTCGGCGTCGGCAAGAAAGTCCGCACCGAGACCCGCATTCAGGAAGGATCGACTTCTGTAGGCAACGTCGCCGTCGATCTCGCGGAGAAAATTTTCGGCCACCTCAAGGACAGCGAGGTTATGATCCTCGGGGCGGGGGAGATGAGCCGGATCACCGCGCAAAGCCTCGTTTCACGCGGTGCGCGCTCGATTTTCGTTTCCAACCGCTCGTATGACCGCGCTGAGGAGCTCGCTAAGGAAATGGGCGGTTGTGCCGTGCGTTTCGACGAGTGGCAGAGTGTTCTCGAGCGCGTGGACATCGTTATTTCCTCGACCGGCGCCCCCCACGCCATCGTGCAGCGTGCCGATGTGGAAAAGGCCCGCCGCGCCCGCAAATACCGACCACTTTTTTTCATCGATATCGCCGTCCCACGGGACATCGACCCATCGGTGGGTGAAATCGAGGAAGTCTATCTCTACGACATCGACACCCTGGAGCAACTCGCCGACGAAGCCCGTGCCCGCAGGCAGAAGCAAATCGAAGAATGCGAAAGAATCATCGATGCCGAGTTGGCGAAACTGAATCTGCCGGGAACCTGAGATCAGTGCGGGCTTCAGGGCCAACGCATCAAAAAATGATTCAGCGAAACGCAGAGCAGCAGAGATCGCGGAGAAAAGCGCTGAGGTTATCAAATTTTAGAAATGGAACGGGATGAAAGTCATTCTTTGCCACATATGAAAATTCCATATTTCTCCGCGAAGTCCTTTGCGTTCTCAGCATCTCCGCGTTTCGATTCTGTCATTCCAGGTGAATTTTGATGCCTTAGCCCCGGTGCGGGCTTGATTCCCTGTCCGCTTCGGCCGATGCTCCGGCCATGCCGCGCATCGCACTGCTCCAATCGAAAACCTTCGCCACCAAGGAGGAATCGTTCGATCATCACGAAACCCTCATCCGCCGGGCGGCGGGGGAGGGGGCCAACATCGTGGTGACTCAGGAGCTTTTCCTGACGCCATATTTTTGCACCATCGAGGATCCGGCGCTTTTCGATCTGGCCGACCCACTGCCCGGCCCAGTGACGGACCGTTTGGGGAAACTGGCCGGCGAACTCGGCATCGTGCTGGTGTCCTCGCTATTCGAGCACCGCGGTCCCGGACTTTATCACAACACTGCCGCCATCCATGACGCCGATGGAAAACTGCTCGGTTTCTATCGGAAATCCCACATTCCGCAGGACCCGGCGTTCGAGGAGAAATTCTACTTCACCCCCGGCGACAGCGATTGGCCGGTTTGGGACACGAAGTTTGGGAAACTTGGCGTGCTGATTTGTTGGGATCAATGGTATCCGGAAGCCGCGCGACTGATGGCGCTCGGCGGTGCGCAGGTTCTCATCTATCCGACCGCTATCGGCTGGTTGCCCGAGGAGAAACCCACGCTCGGCGATGCCCAACACTGCGCCTGGGAAACCGTGCAACGCGGCCATGCGGTGGCCAACGGATGCTACCTCGCCGCCGTCAACCGCACCGGCACTCAAGACAACACCGAGTTCTGGGGTCGCTCGTTTGTCGCCAATCCCTACGGCGAAATCGTCGCGAAGGCTTCCACCGAAAACGAGGAAATCCTTCATCACGATCTTGATTTCCAAGCCGTCGAGGACTTCCGTCGCATCTGGCCGTTCTTCCGCGACCGGCGGATCGACGCTTATGGAGACCTGGTGAAACGCTGGCGGGAGTGAATTCACCCATGGCGCAAGCGACTGCGGAGTTCTCACCCCGAAGCTTGTGCTTATCCCCGTCATTCCGAGCTTTTTGGAATAAATCCGTTCCTCCACCCTCTGGATTCTGACGTTTGGTTTGCTAATCCTCGACTTGGCAGTAGCATACGCCTGCGGAATGCGCCCAGTGGGGTTCCCTTTCAAAGTAAACCTTCATGATCCACCGAATTCTCTATTCTTACCCTGCTCGATTGGCATTCCTAGGCTTCGTGCTCATCGCGGCGGCCGTGATCATTGTGGGTCAGCGTTTGTGGAGTCTCCGTCCACAGCCGGCTCACCGACTTTCCAACTGATTCCCACGAGATATTTATGCGCCACATTTTCCGTTCCGCACCTGCCCGTCTCGCGTTCATCGCGTTCGCACTGTTTTTCCTGGTATCCCTGCTGTCCCGAGTGCTTCTGCTGATTGAGTCGAGGCATGATGTCACATGGGATTTGTCACTGATCGGAGCATTTGCCACGGGCGTATGGTTCGATTTGGCAACCGCTGTTTTTGCAATCATTCCATGGTGGCTGATCGGTGTGATCACGCCGGTCCGGTGGTTGCGTTCGCTTCCGGGAAAACTTCTGTTGGGGGGATTGGCGGCGGTATTCAGCATCACTCTGATCTTCATCACCACCTCGGAGTGGTTTTTCTGGGACGAATTCAGCGCACGTTTCAATTTCATTGCCGTGGACTATTTGATCTGGACCCAGGAAGTTCTGGATAACATCAAACAGTCGTATCCGATGGGGAAAATCATTTCGGGTATTGCGGCCTCTGCGGCAATCATCGTCTGGTTGCTGCACCGCAAGGGAGTCTTCACGTGGGTGACAGACGGTACAACCACCTGGCGCGACCGCTGCGCATGTTTGGTTACGGGATTTGCTCTCCCCTCGCTAGCGGTGCTCTGCGTGAATCAATCGTCAATCCCCGCGTTCACCAATCAATACCACGAAGAACTCGCGAAAAACGGGTGTTGGTCGTTCGTCGCGGCTTTCAAACAGATGGAGCTCGATTACGAACGTTGGTATCTGAAACTGCCCAAGGAGCAGTCGCTCGGTGAAGCCAAAGCGTTGCTCTCCACCGCCAATGAACCGTCGACATCAGGGAATATCGAAGACCTCCGCCGCAGTATCAAGGGCCGGGGCCCTGAAAAGCGGTGGAATGTCATGCTCGTCTGCATGGAAAGCCTGAGCGGCGATTACATGAGTTATCTCGGGAATAAATCCGGAATCACGCCGAATCTCGACCGCATCGCGAAAGAGTCGATCTTCTTCGAGAATCTCTACGCCACCGGCACCCGCACGGTGCGCGGCATGGAGGCACTCACTCTGAATCTCCCACCCACACCGGGCCAGGCAATCATCTACCGTCCGGAAGGCACTAATCTAACAACAACCTTCAGCCCGTTTCTGGATCGTGGATACGATTGCGCGTTCTTTTATGGCGGCGATGGAAGATTTGATTTCATGAACCGCTACTATTCGACCAACGGCTGCCGGATCATGGATGTGGGCGCATGGAAAAAAGAGGACGTTACCCTCATGACCGCATGGGGTGCCTGCGATGAGGACATGTTTCACAAGGCTATTTCAGAAGCGGATGCGAGTTTTGCCGTCGGTAAGCCGTTTCATTACTTCTGCATGACCACCAGCAATCACCGGCCCTATGATTTTCCGGAAGGCCGCATCGATCTATCTCCCCACAGCAGCAAGAAATCGAGCCGGATCAAGGCGGCGGTGAAATATTCGGACTGGGCCATCGGCGATCTCATCGAGAGGGCCAGCAAGAAACCTTGGTTCAAGGACACCCTTTTCGTCATTGTCTCCGATCATTGTGCGAGCAGTGCTGGCAAGACGGAACTCAATATTCCCAAATACCATATTCCGGCGATGATCTACAATCCATCGCTGGTGCCGACCCAAACTGTTTCCTCCTTGTGTAGCCAGATCGACCTGATGCCGACGGTTTTCGGTCTGCTGGACTGGAACTACGAGACCTTGAGCTACGGTCATGACCTGCTCTCGCCAGCCGCCGAAACACGGCCTGGGCGCGCGTTCATCAGCAACTATCAGGCAATCGCCCTGCTGAGGGACGACGGTATCGCCATCCTCAAACCCAACCGCAAGTTTTCCTCCTACGCCTGTGATCGCAAGACGGGCGACTTTTCACCGATCCAACCCGAGGCTTCGGAAAAACTCGTGCATGACGCCACGGTTTTTTATCAGAGCGCATCATGGCTTTTCAGCAGTGGCCGTCTGAAAAATTCCTTCCGTCAGTCATTGCCCAAGACTCTGCCGGCGACCGATGACTCCGATTCTCCCAAATGAGACGGTTCAGGCCTGTGATCAGCTCAAGCTGCAACCATTGACGCTTGACAAATCGTCTCAGCAAATGGGTTCACCGCCGTCCCATCCACGAAGGATGCGAATACCGCTCTGCAATCTTGCGGGCGATGAGATCCTCCGGCGGCAGAAAATCATGCGGTTCCCATTGTTTGGAAAGTCGTGAGGACAATCGCCCTGCCCGCAAAACCGAGATTTCTGCTCCGCACTCGGCCGCCACAGATCCCTGATGGAGTAGTCCGGAACGGGTTCTGCGCTGGCCCGCACCCGCGAGTTTTTCCCCACACGAACCCACCAGGTCGTGATTCACGGGATTCTCAAAACACAACGATGCGCCGGTTTCGTCTGCTCCCATGCTGAGTCGGGCTTCAATTCCCTCTTCTCTCAATGCTGCGGCAAGGGCCCCATGAATCCATCGGTAACTTTCCGCCCCCCGCGTCACCGCAAGACGATCATCTGCGGGAACCACCACGGTGTAGGTCCAATCCGCCCGATGATCCACTGTCCCACCCCCGGTCCAACGGCGGACCCAGTCAACGCTGGGAAACGCCGCCATCGCCTCCGCCAACTCGCCGAAATATCCGATGCTCCCCCAGTCGCCCAACCACCCATAGACTCGTAAGACAGGAACCTGCGCAACTTCTAGCAACCACTCGTCCACTGCCATCGCCTCCGGCCCGTCACGCTTCACGGGATCGATCCAAAGTTGTAATTGGTTCATTAACACCCACCCGTGATAAACCGATATGATGATTTGAAAACCACGAAATGCACGCAGGCTCCCCGAATCTCATGCAAGGTGATGGAGCGGATCCTGATGATGGTCTATCCTGCAAGAAGTTCACATAAACCCTGCAATACTTGCGTGATTTTAAAATTCAGACTCGTTAAGGTTCTCGCTAATAAGTACACAGATATTTGATTATCAGGTATTTGCATGTTTATTCAAATCTTGGCATGGCGCAGGCTATCAATATGTCGTTCTCCGGGGGGGGAACACAACGTATGGGTTTCGGCCCTGAAACGTAAAATCAACCTGCCTGGGAGATGATCCTTTATGGAGATGCTCCGGGCAGGTTGATTTGGCTTAAAGAGGCAACGTCATTTCTCGATGAATCAGGAAATGCGTATATTAAAATGGCGGATAATGGCGGATAATGTTTGCAATAAGGTTTTGTTTGCAATAAGCAAAAGACCCGCACGTTTGACCAATTTGGAGCGTGTTCATGACATGTCCTTGCGAGAATCCAAATCCAACCTGTTGATCATCGATGACGATGAAACCCTGCGTAATCTGCTGTCCACTGCGGCGAGAAGCAGAGGATGGCATCCGGTAGCTGCGACGACGGGCCAAGAAGGCTTACAGCTTCTGGACTCCGAAATCAGGGCCGTGGTGTTGGATCACGGCCTACCAGATGAAGACGGCATCCGGGTTCTCACCCGCTTGCACGAAATATTTCCTAACCTGCCCGTTATCATGCTCACCGGTTTGAATGATGCGGAAACCGCTGTTCGGGCACTCAAAGTGGGTGCGGATGATTATTTGACCAAACCATTCGAGCTGGAACGTCTGTTCACGGTCATTCAAGAAGCCTGCCAAAAACGGCGGTTATCGGAGGAAGTTTCAGCAGTGCTCATCCCGACGTCAGCTAGCGAGAGCGGAAATCTCTCGAAAAAAAGCCGCAGCCCGCGGATGAGCGAATTGTTCAGGCAAATGGAAAGAGCCGCGCAGCTCGACATCACGGTTCTGCTAACCGGCGAGAGCGGCACCGGAAAAACACACATCGCCAGGGAAATCCACCGCTTGAGTCCGCGGACTCGCGAGGCGTTCATCCCGGTGAGTTGTCCGTCACTTCCACGTTATCTGCTAGAGTCGGAACTCTTCGGTCACGAGAGAGGTGCGTTCACCGGCGCGACGGCGGCGAGGGCCGGGCGTTTCGAACAAGCAAGCAAAGGCACGATTTTCCTAGATGAAATCGGAGATCTGCCCAGCGAACTCCAGCCCAAGCTGCTCACCGTCCTGCAAGACCGGGAGTTCTTCCGTGTCGGTGGCAGCCAGATCCTCCACACGGATTCCAGAATCATCGCCGCCACCAACATCGACCTCCAGGCACGCGTGGCGGATGGCAGCTTCCGCGAGGACCTCTATTATCGCCTGAATATTGTTGAATTGCACCTTCCGCCACTGCGCGAACGCCTCGAAGATCTGCCGGATCTCTTGCATGCGATACTGAAAAAAATCGCGGACAAACGACGCGTCAAACCGTGGAGCGTCACCACCGCCGCATTGGAAGTTCTTAAAAACAACCGCTGGCCAGGCAATATTCGCCAACTTGAGAATGTGATGGAGCGTGCCACCGCTTTCTCCAATAGCTCGGAACTCGACGAGCGGGACATCGTCCCACTCATCGGGGAGCGGAACGAACAACCTGTTTCCGGGGTAATCCCGCACCGCTCGCTTCACGAGATCGAACGCCAGGCATTCATTGCTGCCTATGAACAAAGCGGACGGAACAAGGCGAAAACCGCACGTCATCTGGGAATCGCAGAGAGAACGGTATACAACCTTCTCACCCGCTACGAACTCAAGTAGCGGACGACCCGGAATTCGGGTTTGCTGGTGCATTTTGTGGATGGCTGCTTGGGGCGATATGTTAGGTGATTAAACGCTAACGGAAAACCTCGGCATGTCGCCACTGCAACGATTGCAAGAAAACTGCAAGTTTTGCAGGATCATGTATACAGGTTAGTTTTGTTCCATGAACCATTCGTTCTGATTGTAAAAGCCTTACATACATTCAAACCATCTGGCATGGCCATTGCTGATCCTCCACGTCTCACCTGACGTTGACATGGCCAATGAACACAATCTCTCCCCCTTTTCTGTTCATTACGGACCGCCCGTTCAACCGCTATCCATCCCGGCTAGCCTGACATGCGGGACGGCCAACCCTTGGATTACCAAGGAGGAGGGGTCCTTGCCACGGCAGGAAGATCAAGTGGCATTGGCGGAGCAAAAAACGGCCTTTCGCGAGGTCTGTATGCTCCAGCCAATGCCCGTCCCCATTCTTGCCAAAAAATCACTTATCGAATCCGAAGTCAGCATTGGGCCGTTGCTAACCGGCATCACCATGCTGGCATTGATGAGAAGGTTCCGCCGATGATCCGGCCGACCTTCGCGGCTTCTTCGAGATCCAGCTACCCTATCGTATGAAAATCATCTGAGCGCTGCTGTTACTCACCTCGCTTGGAGCCATGGCTTTCGCCATAACGATCATTCAAACGAAAACGAAAAACTCTTATTTGGCCGATAATCTTGGACCCATGATCTTCGCAGGATTTGATACCTCACTTGGAAAACTTACCGGTGGCTCATGGGAGTCCGGTTTAAGTTCTCGGGCGGCGGCGAGAAATTCCGACACCCCTTTTCTACGCATCAACCGCGTTGGCTTCCGTCTCGTTATTGTCAGAGAGGAATCCCTTTCGGCAATGCTTGCTCCGTCGGCGTTTGATATCTCGTAAATACGCACGCGATGAAAATTTGCTGATTTCGAAATGCCAGACAGACTCCGCATTTCTTCCTCCATCCTTGCATTTTCATCCCACCTCGCCAGTTTTCCGACATGTCCATCATGCCGAAACCGCACAGTGCCCTGCTCATCGTGGGCCATGGATCGACGGAAAATCCGGATTCCTCAACGCCCTATTTCGATCACGCCGATGAAATCCGCAGCCGCAATCTGTTTGCAGAGGTCCATTGCTGTTTCTGGAAAGAGGAACCCTCGATGCGCGAGGTGCTTTACATGATCGACTCGGACGAGGTCTATGTGGTCCCGGATTTCATCAGCGAGGGGTATTTTACCCAGGACGTGATCCCCCGCGAACTCGAACTCAGCGGGTCTACCACCAAAGTGCGCGGGAAAACCCTGCATTACTGCCTGCCGGTCGGCGTCCATGCCTCGATGACCGGGTTGATCCTCCGCAGGGCCAAAGAAGCCGCACCCGACCTCAACCCCGCCGATACCACCCTGATCATCACCGGCCACGGCACCGGTCTGAACCAGAACTCCACCAAAGCCATCCGCGACCAAGTCGATCTGATCGCCGCCTCCGGTGCCGGCTTCGCCGCCGTGCTCGACGCCTACATGGAAGAGCAGCCGTTCATCGCTGAATGGGATAAAATGTCACCTTCTCCAAATGTGATCATCGTGCCTTTTTTCATCTCGGACGGTCTCCATTCATTCCAGGATATTCCGGTTCTGCTGGGCATTGAAGCAGAAGTTGGACCGGCCGCCAGCCAACGCGAAGTCTTCCGGCACAACCCCCATCACCTGCGCGGAAAAACCCTCTATTACACCTCCGCCATCGGAACCGAACGACTGTTGGCCGATGTCATTCTGGATCAGATTTCTGATTTTGATCAAAACTATAAGTAATTAGTTTGTAATTATTTATATTCAATTTCACCCACTTTAATGAATCAATGAACCTCACTCAAAAACTGCAAGAATTGATCCATAAAGGAGTTCGACGAATTGGCGAGCTTTCGATCCGATTGAATGATTCAAACGAAAGTTTCATACTTACGTTTCATACAGATGAAACAACCGCCAAAGAAGATAACTACGGAGGACTGGAGCTCCATGTGGGACCTGATGATGCGCGCGATGTATCGACCCACGCGGACGATGGGACCTATCGTTTCGTGAAGGCGCAGACCAATCTGCGGCGTGGTTGGGTGATGGTTCTGAGGAGCGTGGATGAGCTGCGGATGGCGCTGGATCAGTTTTATCCGGCGAGTGTGGGGCTGCACGTGGCGGCAATGGAGAACCGACTGGAAGTTGAAAATCTGCGGGACAAACTCAACCGCCAAACCGGCATGTATCGCTTTGCCCGCACCATCAGTGATTCTGGGGCGCAAACATTGGTCAAAGACGTTTGTGGCCCAGCCCACCAGTGCGCGCGCAAGATCCTTTGGCAGATCGATGAGCAAACGCCGCTGGAAGACAGCGAGGCAAGCCGCTACGACGGATTGCTCCCCGGAGTGCCTGCAGAAGTGACCATCCCTCTGCTTTGCCGGGAGGCCTGCAACCACTTCGTGGCCGAATGCCGCAGGGTCGCCAAAGAAGAGAAAATCGGATAATCTTGTCCTAATTTCTAAATAACTGGTATTCAGTTAATTAGAGGATTGCATCCGCAAAATATGCTTGTAAATTCATAATTTTTGCGGATTCGTCGCAATTTGGATTGCCAGACGGGAAACTGCGGGTAGCTTCCGCGCTACCATGATCGTTGTTGTTCCCAAGATTCGAGGCTTCATCTGCACCACCGCCCACCCGGACGGCTGCGCCAAACATGTCGCCGAACAAATCTCTGTCGTCAAAAACCGCGGACCGATCTCAGGCGGGCCCAAACGCGTTCTGGTGATCGGCGCATCGACTGGCTACGGGCTCTCCTCGCGGATCACGGCGGCCTTCGGCTGCGGAGCTTCAACCGTCGGCGTGTTTTTCGAAAAACCGGGAGACAGCACCCGCACCGGCACTGCCGGTTATTACAACTCCGCCGCCTTCGAGCGCGAAGCCGTTGCCGCTGGCCTCTACGCCCGCTCTTTCAACGGCGATGCGTTTTCCGACCCGATCAAGCAAGAAGTCATCGCTGCCATCAAGGCGGACCTCGGACAAGTTGATTGCGTGATTTACAGTCTAGCCTCACCCCGCCGGACCCATCCCAAAACCGGTGAGGTGTTCAGTTCGGTACTCAAACCGATCGGCCAGAGTTTCACCAATAAAAACCTCAACACCGCCACCGCCACGGTCGAGGAAATCACCATCCATCCGGAGGAAGGCGACGACATCGCCAACACCATCGCCGTCATGGGCGGGGAGGACTGGCAAATGTGGATGGACGCCCTGCTCGCGGAAAACTTGATCGCCCCGGGTGCCCAAACGCTCGCTTATTCCTACATCGGGCCTGAACTCACCTGGCCGATCTACAAAAACGGCACGATCGGCAAGGCCAAGGAAGATCTTGAACGCGTGCAGCGCGACCTCGATGAGAAACTCGCCCCGCTCGGAGGCAAAGCATGGGTGTCGGTCAACAAGGCGCTTGTCACCCAAGCCAGCTCCGCCATCCCTGTGGTGCCCCTCTATATTTCCCTGCTTTACAAGGTCATGAAGGAAAACGGCACCCATGAGGACTGCATCGAGCAATGCGACCGCTTGTTCCGCGAGCGCCTTTACAATGGTGCCAGTCCCCAGCCCGATGAAGCCGGACGCATCCGTCTGGACGACTGGGAAATGGCACCTGAAATCCAGAGTCTCGTCATGTCCCGCTGGGAACAAGTCGTTACCGAAAATTTCCAGGAACTCGGCGATATCGAGGGATACCAATCGAGTTTCCTCAGACTCTTCGGCTTTGGTCTGGAAGGCGTGGACTACGACGCCGACTCCAACACCGCCATGAAGGTGCCGTCAATTGGTTAGATTCTGCGGATCTCAGCCGGGAATCTTCCACTGCTGCACCGTTTCGATGAGAGCCATGACGTTTTCCGGTGGTGTTCCAGCCTGGATGTTGTGGCACGAACAGGGAATGTAGCCACCGCCCGCACCGAGCGTTTCCAGACAGGTGATGACTTCACGGCGCACGTCATCAGTCGATCCGTGTGGGAGTATGTGCTGGTTTTCCACACCGCCATGGAAGATCACATCTTTCCCGAAGTCACGGTTGAGACCGGCGCGGTCCATGCCGGGGCAGACATGTTGGATCGGGTTGAGGATATCGACGCCGCATTCGATGAGATGCGGGACAAACTCCCGGCATGCACCGTCGGTGTGGAAGAGGACTTTTTTTCCATGAGAATGAATCAGGTCGCACCAGTGCGCGAGGCGCGGTTTGAGATGCTCGCTCCATGCGGGAATGGAAATGAGCTGGCTTTCCTGCGTGCCCATGTCGTCCGAGATGAACACAATGTCGATCAGATCGCCGAGCTCACGGA
The DNA here is from genome assembly GCA_903906515.1 of Akkermansiaceae bacterium. GTDB lineage: Bacteria > Verrucomicrobiota > Verrucomicrobiia > Verrucomicrobiales > Akkermansiaceae > Luteolibacter. The sequence goes on along the minus strand of CAIVKO010000170.1, from coordinate 16,995 downwards.
GAAAACGGTCGAGCATTGCCGCCTGAATACTGTCGATCCGGTCGAGCGCGGCATTCAGGAATTCGGGTTCGGCGATGATATCCATCAGGGCGTTCTCCATGCCGCGCATGTGGCAGTAGATTTCATAATGGGAAATCCACGGTCCGATGGTCGCAAAACCGAACGAACGTGCGCGTTCCGCCGTGGCTTTGGCAGCCGCGTAGTTGAACTCCCCAACCAGCGGCCAGAGCGGATGATCGTCGAGTTGTGACGGATCGTCCATCTCCCCGAGCGGCGGTTTGCCATACTCCATGTAGGTCGCCATTCCGGATTTCACCTTGTGCAGCGGCACCCCCCACGGATCCAGCCCCTCACCCTCGTTGGGATCAAACTTCTCGGCACGGTAACCCGGGAAAACCCAGGCGATCTTGTCCACACCGAGTGTCTGATAGAGTTGGTATTCGTCCTCCACGCCGGTATGGCTACGGAGCGAATCGAGAACTTCGGGCGTGAGCCACAAATCGACCGGCACGCGGTCAACAGGGCGGCGATCAAGAGTGGCGAGAATGCGTTCGCGGGGTGACATGTGATTTATTTGTTAGAAATACTTAACCGGGCGGTTTCAAAGCATTCACGGGCGAGATCCCGATAGAGCAGCGCCTCGGCGTAGCGGTCGGATTCCTCGATGAGCTTGCCGGTTGCATCAGGGAAAAGGCGGGCGTAATAATACATTCCGGACAAAAGCTCGGGGGCGAAAATCAACACATCGCCGGTTCCGGCATTGCGCAGGAAACCGCTCATGGCCAGTGTCCACATTTGCCGGAAATGCGCCAGATAGTCATTCGCACCATGGGCCATGCGCGGGGTGCCGGTGAGCGCATCGATGGGCACCTGCATGCCGCCGGAGCTGGCGATGCGCCCGTGAATGAAACCCACGCGCTCGAAGATGGGGGCCATGAAATCCAGTTTCATTTCAATGCCGCCATAGACCATTTCCTGGCCGCAATAGAAGTGGCTGAAGTCGCCATTGAAGAGCACTTCGGGAAACTCCTTCGTGATTGCAACGGTCCGCCACATGTCCTGCGTGATCGTAGACCGATGGGTCTCGATGAACACGGGCAAGCTGTGCTTTTTCGAGGCCTTGAGGATGGCCTCGACAAGCCGGAACACCTCCGCGTCATCCTCAATCCCCCAACCGGCATGCACGGTGAGACATTGATCACCGCGGGCAAGATGCTTGGCCACGATCGGGTCCGCTTCGGCGGGAATATTGATGCGATCCAGTCCGCAATACGGCAGGCTGAAACCCACCAGTGGCGGAGCTTCATTGGTGAATTGCACACCTTCGAAGCCATCGGCGGCAAGACGCGCGTCAAGGTCCGGAGCATCGACCGCCGGGCCGTTGGATCCGGCACGGAGATCGAGGAGGTTGTCAAGGTTGAGGTAAACGCGGATTTTTGGCGCGTCGCTGGATTGGTCGTTGTAATACATGGTGTTTTGTGTTAGAATTCGTCGTAGGAGATCTGGTGGGTGGGCACGCCGAGGGTGGCGAGCATTTTCGTGCATGCCTTGATCATCTGTGGCGGACCGCAGAGATAGAACTCGGCCACCGCAGGGTTTTCGTGGACGGCAAGGTATTGTTCAAGCGCCACCTCGTGGATGAATCCCGTGAGTCCGGCCCAATCATCCTCAGGCACGGGTGACGAGAGTGCGGGATGGAACGAGAAGTTCGGGTGCTCTTTCTCCAATCCGGTGAAATAGTCCTGATAGTAAATTTCCTGCTTCGAGCGCGCCCCATACCAGAAGCTCACGCGGCGGGCGGTCTTCTCGGTTTCCAACAGATGGGACAGGTGGGCGCGCAGCGGGGCCATCCCGGCACCTCCACCGATGTAAACCATCTCACGCTGGGTCGGCTTCGGATGGAAATCACCGAAGGGACCGATCGCGGTCACCTTGTCACCGGGTTTGAGGTTGAATACATAGGCCGACCCGACGCCAGGCGGACAATCTTGACCGGGCGGCGGGGTGGCAATGCGGACATTGAAACGCAGGGCGCGTTCGGTGGTCTGGTTGCTGGCAATGGAATAGTTATTGTGTCTCCCACCCTCTGGGTTGCGCGCGGTGAGATCAAACACATGCTGGCGTTCCCACACCGTGGCGTACGGCTCGGGAATGTCGAAATCTCGAAAGCGGATCTCGTCATAGGCCGGAATGTCGAATTGTAGGTAGTCACCTGGCGTGAAGGTGATTTTCACCAGCTCATCAACAGGTTCGAGCACCAGTTCCTTGATGAAGGTGGAAACACTGCGGTTGGAGACAACGCGGAGTTGATAGGTGGTTTCCACACGGGCTCCCGCCCCGCCAATGCGGGCGATGTTGAGCCAGAGACGTCCCTGGCGTTCTTCCAATGGATAGGTGGCCAGGCCGCGACAGATCGGCGCGCGGGCGGGAGCTCCGTCGGTTAGATTGAATCGGCCGTTGTGCTTCGGACATTCGATGATGCCTCCCTTGACGAGTCCGTCGGCGAGGTGGGTGTTGCCATGCGTGCAGATGCCATCGGTGGCATGGAGTTTTCCCTCCCCGTCACGGATCAGGGCGTAGGTTTTCTTGCCGTGGTCGAAGCGGATTACATCCGCCGATCCGAGATCGGCGGCGGCACAGACTTCTAACCATCCATCGGCATCGGGTTTCGCTTGGGACGCCTCTTTTTCCAAAGCGCGCTTCTTTGGCTCTGGCAGCGGGCGTTTCACATGATAGGCCGGGTCTTTGACCTGGCGGAGCGTGGCGGGAAGGATCTCGCGCCAAGCGGCGGCAATCGACGGATATGGCGGCGGGCAATCATCCTTGATCAACTCATGCAACCTCGACAACGCATGATAGGGTACCAGCGGAAACATGTGATGCTCGACATGATAGTTCATGTTCCAATAAATGAACCTGCTGATTGGATTCATATAGACCGTGCGGCAGTTGAGACGGTGATCGAGGACATTCTCGGCTAGACCCGCGTGCTGCGGTGTGTTGTGAACGATCATCAGCCACGTGCCGAAAAAGTGTGGCAGGATGATGAGGAACACAGGAACCCACGATTGCAAGGCCACGGAGCCGGCGATGACAACCAGATAGATCGCAAGGATGATGCGGGCGTTGCGGAAGATTTTATGAAACTCGCTTTCCGGGATGAAGGTGTGCTCCGCATCCGTCACACGGCCAAACGCATGGCGGAAAATGCTGGGAAAATACCCGAGGTAAACGCCGATCGCGATAATACTGGCAATGTGCGCGGGAATGTCCGGCGGACGGACAACCTGGATCTCGGGATCGCGCCCGACGATGATCGTATCACTGTGATGGCGGGTGTGGCTCCACCGCCAGACAACGGACTCCCGCATCACCATGAATGATGCGATTTCATAAAGCAGGTTGTTCATCCAGTCCGTGGCGAAGGCGGTGCCGTGACCGGCCTCGTGCCAACGGGAATCAGATGCCGTGGCATATAACACCGCATACACCAGATAAGGTGGAATCAACCACCAGCTCCCCCAGAGCGCGATCGCTCCCCACGCGCTCAAACCGAGCAGGCCAAACCACAGCAACGTGTCACGAATGGCGGGACCATCGCGCCGGGCGAGCAGCTCACGCAGCTGCGCACGCGGCACGGGAGTCTGATACCACTCGGCCTCGGCGAGCCCACGCTCCACGGCACGCGTGGCGTTTTCTCCGGTGAGAGAGTAGTCAAGGTGGGTGGGCGGACGGGAAATGACGGCGGCACCGTGGGCTGGATCGGGATTCATGCTGAGGGGAGTAATTGGCTTCAACAGGCTGCATGCATGTGGAAGTGGGTCAATGCTACCCACAACCCGGACATCCAAACAACTACCAATTTTGCTTCTCTCGGTTGGGATTTTCGCCTCATCAGCTCTGGAATCGTTTCACCCTGGTAAGTCATTTATATAACTTTGATAGTTATTTGGCATCATTCTCTGAATTCGAAAAGTATTACTACACCACGTCAATTCGCCCGCTGGGATGGTTGTGAAAAATTTCTAGAAAAAAAGATGAAATAACCGTCGCATTCGTGTAAGAAGTCCACACGGCCAAGGGCCATACTCCTATGAAAACATTCGCATTCGCCGCATCGGCGTTTCTGGCCGTCATTTCGGCCTCCTCAGCCGCACCACGGCTCGTCGTTTCCACCCCGCTGCTGGTCCCCGAATCGAAGATCGATCTGGTGCTTGACCTCCCCGTGCTCGAAACTTCTGAAATCGGTAAAACCGTGAATAACACGTGGTTGGACATCCAGCCCGCGCTTCCCGGCAAGCTGCGATGGAGAGCCCAGAACATCGCGGAGTTCATTCCGGATGTTTCTCCTGTCATCGGCGCGACTTATACCTTTTCAATCCCCAAAAACCGCAAGCACGTCGATACCACTCCGGTTCCCGCAGGGAAAATCATCAGCCTCGCCACCGAAGGTTTCCGGATCCTGTCATCCACCTCGCCGAACCGTTGGTCGTCCGATTATTCCCCGTCCACTGCGGAATGGATGATTGCATTCAACGATGACATCGATACCGCCACGGCGGGTGCGTTCATCTCGTTCGTTTCTAAAAACGGCCAGCGGATCGCTGCCAAGCTCGAACGCGCCACTTTCGAACGGGCCGGTTATTACGCCACCAACTACAAACCCTGGTCCACCCGCTGGAAGGATGCGCCCGCCATCGACACCACTCCGACCAAGCTAACTCCCAACATTCTGATCGCCACGCCGGTTTCCCCGCTGCCGCCCGCCGAGCAATGGAATATTTCCGTGCTCAAAGGGCTGCCAAACGCAAAAGCCAGCGCCCGCACCACCACGGACTCGAACTACGAGATCGGGAAAATCGAACCATTCCGCGTGACCGATATCTCTTCGCATATCGTTGCCGACCAACCTCGCTGGATTACCCTGAGTTTCAACCAACCTCTTCCGAAAAAACTGCCCGCCGATTTTCTTGAAAAATCCATTTCCATCGAACCGCGCCCGGAAAATCTTACGGCCGAGAGCGACGGCAGGATCGTCAAGCTCACCGGCAATCTCAACGAGAACGACCAATATTCAGTCACCGTCAACCGCGACCTGCAATCCAAAGCCGGCTTCGCATTGACCTCCGAGGAAACAAAAAAAATCAAGTTCGAGCACCTGCAATCCCTCATCGCGCTGCCATCCGAGGATTCCGGGCAACTCGCCCACGGCAATCGCAAATACCGCCTCTTCACCCAGAACCTCGAAAGCACCCACCTCCGCATCAAGAAACTCGCCGGAGCCGATCTGATCCGCGCTTTTCAAGGATACCGCAATTTCACCGGCAATGGCCCGGGCGAAGAATCCATCGACCACACCGCGCCGATTCCCTATTCGCTGGTCGTCGGAAAACCGCTACAGGACAAGGAAATTGCGCTCGGTAATTCAATCGACACCACCAAGATCCTGACCTTCGATTGGAACGAGCTTCTGCCCAAAGACATGCGCTACGGAGTCCTGTTCGTGGAAGCCACCGGCAAACCGCTCAAGCTCAGCGAGACCGACGGCAAACCGATCACCCAGGCGATTATCCAGCTCACCGACATCGGCCTCGCGTGGAAAGTCAATGCCAAGGAGGCGCTCGTTTACGCGTTCTCCTGCCAGACCGGCGCACCTCTCCCCGGCGTGAAATTCGAGTTGTTCGGAGAAGATGCCACCTCGATCCAATCCGCCACATCGGATGCCTCCGGTCTTGCCACACTGCCGCGCCTCGAAAACGCCCGCCATCTCCAGGCGTCCCTCGGCGAGGATACTTATCTAACCGCATTCGACAGCTCCATGGAAACCGTGGGCCTCTGGCACTTCCCGGTCCGTTATTCATGGAACAAACAACCCGAGACCTCCCGCAAGGCCTTTCTTTTCACCGATCGCTCGCTCTACCGGCCCGGTGAGACCTTCCGCCTCAAAGGCATCATCCGTACCCTCCATGGCAATGCCATCGAAGCCGGAAAAATCGGCCCGGCACGCATCGTGATCCTCGATCCCACCGAAAAGGAAATCTTCACCCAAGCGGTGACCCTGTCCGCCAACGGCTCGTTTGATTTCACCCACCAACTCGCAGCCTCCACCACCGGCACCCATTTGGTCCGCCTCGAATTCACCGAAGAACTCGCCTCCGCCAAGGAAACCGAGGAATCCGGAGATGGCGAGGGCTCGCAGGACTCTGAGGAGGAAATGTCATGGAACGAGCGCGAGAACATCATCGCGAATGCCCGCTTCGAGATTCCCCTCCGCGTCGAGGAATTCCGCCGCAATGCCTTTGAGATCACCCAGGAAATCTCCGCTCCCGCCATCGGCGCCACCACGGTGAGCGCAAATCTAACCGCCAAATACTACCAAGGCCAACCGGTCGCCTCCGGCGAAGTGAAACAATACAGCCGCATCACCACCCGCAATCCCTATCCGGAACGTTTCCGCGATTTCTATTTCGGCAACCACCGCACCTATGACTACGGCTATTGGTACCATTATTTCGGATATAAGGACGAAGACGACAACTCTACCGAGCACACCAACCAGATTGAAGGGGAAACCCAGCTTTCCGCCGATGGCACCGCCACGCTCTCGGTGGAAATTCCGCAGAGTGATTTTCCGTCACCGCGCGAGGTTGAAATTTCCACGGAAGTCACCGACGCCAATCATCAGACGCTCACCTCCAGTGCTTCCGCCATCGTGCATCCGTCGTCCGTCTATGTCGGCGTTTCCCGCAACGACAGCCTTGCGAATGTAGGCAAGGAATTCCCGATGAAAATCGTGGCCATCGATACGGAAGAAAAGCCGTTCACCAAACCCCTCAAGCTCACCGCCACCGTCACCCGCGATGTAAACTCCGCCGTGCGCACCCAAACGGAAAATGGAGCCACCACCACCCGCAACGACGTCAACGAGGAAACTTTGCTCACTACCGAGATCACACTGGATCCGGCGGCCTCCGCCAAGGATGGACAGGAATTCAAATTCACCCCGAAATCCAACGGACTTCACTACCTCACCCTGCGCGGCACCGACCCCGAAGGACGCCCGGTGCTCACGGTCACCCACTTTTACGTCTATGGCACCACCGAGTATCCATGGCAATACGAGGACGGCTTGCGCATCAAGCTCGTTGCCGAAAAGAAATCCTACAAACCCGGAGAAACCGCTAGAGTCCTCGTGCTCTCGCCCATCGAAGGCACCGCTCTCGTCACCGTGGAGCGCGAGAAGGTTCTTCGCTCGTTCCTCGTCCCGCTCAAGATGGACAAGCCGGTCATCGATATCCCACTCACCGATGCCGACGCTCCCAATGCCTATGTTTCAGTACTCATCGTGAAAGGCGCCAACGACTCGGCCCGCGAGTTCAAGGCCCCCCAACTCCGCCTCGGGATCTGCGAACTGCTCGTCGAGGACCGCATGGACAAACTTGATGTCGCCATGGACGCTCCTGCGGAAAGTTACCGCCCCGGCGAGGATGTTTCTCTATCAGGAATCGTCAAGCTCGCAGACGGTAAACCCGCCGTCGGTGCGGAGGTCACGCTTTATGCCGAAGACGAAGGCACCCTCGCCGTCATGGGCTATGAGACACCCAAGCCAATGGATTACTTCTATGATCCGCGCAACCTGACGGTGGATGCCGGCACCTCCTTCGAGTCCTTCATTGCGGAAGACCCGGAAAAACAATCTTTCAACATTAAGGGCTTCTTCGTTGGTGGCGGCGGTGATCTCGGCAAGCTTGCCGATCTCATGCGCAAGAACTTCGACCCCTGCGCGACATGGGCCCCCACTTTAGTCACGGATGCCTCTGGAAAATTTACCCATACTTTCAAGCTGCCGGATACGCTCACCCGTTACCGCGTCATCGCCATCGCCCATCACGAAACCTCGCGCTTCGGTCATGCGGAAACCGCGATGGTTGCAAAAAAAGACCTGATGCTGGAACCCAAAGCTCCGCGCTTCGCCAATCAAACGGATACCTTGAGCCCACAGGTCCTGGTGCAGAACGCATCGCAATTCGAAGGTACATGGCAGATTGAATACAACGCCCACTCCGCACCCGGCACTCCGGTTTGTCGCGCTCTCGGCGTGGCGATTCAAACCATCAAGCTCGCCGCCGGTGCCTCGACCACCGTCGTCTTCCCGACCCTCGCGGAAACCACCGGCGAAGCGGTTCTCTCATGGAAAGCCACCCCGGTTTCCATGAATACAAACCTAACACCCCAGCTCACCCGTCGTCTATCCGACGCCGTGGAGACGCGCTTCGCGGTGGTCTATCCAATGCCTCTCATCCGTCAGGTGAAGTTTGTGAAACTCGACCAACCCGGGAAAACCGCCGACATGCGCAAGGCACTTGATGCCGCCCTGCTCGATGGTTCCGGCACGCTCGACCTCGAGTTTGCCCGCTCACCTCTCGTCGAAGCTGCGGGTTCCATCGACTTCCTGCTCCATTATCCTTACGGCTGCGTGGAGCAAACCACCTCCTCGCTTATCCCGTGGTGCGCCGTCGAGGATCTCAAGGACGTGATTCCCGCCTTCGCGAAAATCCCGGAAAAACGCGTGCAGTCGGCCATCCAGGCCGGTGCCGACCGCCTGATTTCGATGCAACTCTCCAATGGTGGATTCACCTATTGGCCGGGCGGCACCGAGGCGGTCGATTGGGCCACTCCTTATGCCGGGCTCGGCCTGATGATGGCAGTTAATTCCGGTGCCGTTGTCCCGGATGCCGCCATCGATGCCCTCAAACAAAACCTGATCCAGAGCCTGCGTGGCATCGCCGATACCAAGTCCGCCTCTGCCTTGGAAACTCACGCCCGCGCACTGCTCGTGCTCTCGTTCGCAGGGGATTCCCAGTCCGCCTATCAAAGCGCGATGATCGACCGTATCGCGGAACTCACTCCGTCCGCCCGCGCCATGCTTGCCGCCTCCGTTGCCAAAGACGCCGCCGACGCCGACGACAAAGCCAAGTTCAAGACCGCACGCCAGATCCTAACATCCAAAGTGCCGTTCACCCAACAACGGGACGATTACTGGATGCCATGGACGCCTGACAAGGCGCTTGAGTTGATCGCGTGGACCTTGATCGATCCCAATGGCCCGGAAGCCACCGCCACTCTCGACCGCATGCTCAAGGACCGCAGTCCTTATGGCCACTGGCGCACCACCTGGTGCAATGGTTGGTCGCTCATCGCCATGGGACTCTACGCGGAACATGAAAAAGACCGCAGCGAAACCGTTACCCTGAAACTTGAAACCAACGAAGGCACCGAGACCATCCAGCTCTCGCCGGATTCTCCCACCGCCAACCGCGGATTCAAACTGGGCCCGAATTTCAAGGTCAACATCACTGGAGATCATCAAGCGTTCGTCCGCCTCCGCCTCGCATCCAAGCCGCCGGTAGCACCGATCCAACCGGTTGCCAAGAACGGGCTTTCGATCGATCGCACCTATCAGCGCGTCAATGCCGATGGCAGCGCCACACCACTCACGGAGCCGAAGGTCGGTGATCTGATCCGAGTTTCGCTGCGCGTCACCCTGCCCAAGGACGACACCCGCTACATGGTGATCGAGGACCTCTTGCCCGCCACTTTTGAAACCGTGAACTCCGATTTTAAATCGCAGAGCACCGGGCTGGGCGTCCGCACCAGTGAAAAAGATTGGAACATCAGCCACTCGGAACTCCGCAGTGATCGTGCCGTGTTCTTCTTCAACGAAATCTGGCGGCGCGGCACCTACACCGTCACCTACCTCGCCCGCTGCACCCTTGCCGGCCAGGCGGTCGCCCCACCCGCCAAGGTGGAATCGATGTATGACCCGGACAATTTCGCCCTCTCCGCATCGCGCATCTTCAATGCCAAGTGAAAATCCGGGAATTCCATGAGAATACTCGTCACCGGCGGCGCCGGATTCATCGGCTCCAATCTGGGTTGCCACCTGTTAGGTGACAAGCCCCATGAATCCGGCCTCCATGTCGAGTCAGTGGTCACGCTCGACAAGCTCACCTACGCCGGCCACCTCCCAGCTTTGAACGACGTCGCGCATGACCCGCGCCACCACTTTATCCATGGCGATGTCTGTGACTCCGCCACGGTCGCCGACGTGCTGCGCGAGCACCGCATCAATGCCGTCATGCATCTCGCCTCTGAGTCCCATGTGGACCGCTCCATCGAAAACCCGGAGGATTTCGTGATGACCAACTACGTGGGCACCTATCGTTTGCTCGAAGCGTTCCGCTGCCATCTGGTTAAAAACGGAGGAGGGGATAGAAACCTCTTCCTCCACGTTTCCACCGATGAAGTCTTCGGCACGCTCGATCCCGGCGATCCCCCCTTCGATGAAGATTCGCCCTACGCCCCTAACAGCCCATACAGTGCGTCCAAGGCCGGCAGCGACCACATGGCGCGGGCCTATCACCGCACCTATGGACTGCCGGTGATCACCACCCACTGCTCGAACAACTACGGGCCTTGGCAGCACTCCGAAAAACTCATTCCCCACATGATCCGCATGGCGCTGTGTGGCAGACCGCTTCCGGTATATGGCGATGGTTCCCAAGTCCGCGATTGGATCCACGTCTCCGACCATTGCCGCGCCCTCGCCACCGTGCTCGCCCGTGGAGTGCCGGGCCGGACTTACGTCATCGGCGGTAACTGCGAAATCCGCAACATCGACCTCGTCCGCCAAATCGTGGAAATCCTCAACGAACTCGCGCCCGACCGCGTCACCCGGCCGGCGGACGAGTTGATCGCCTTCGTCGCCGACCGCCCCGGTCACGATTGCCGCTACGCATTGGACCCGTCCCGCATCACCCGCGAGTTGGGATGGCGGGCAATTGTGGATTTCCAAGCCGGCCTACGCGGGACCGTGCAATGGTATCTCGACCACCCGGAGTTGCTCTGAATCCACGCGTATTTACGAGGAATCCGGCTTGCCCTTACGACTTCTCGCGCGTAGTGTCCCCGCCCCATGCCGCACCGGACTTACCACTCGAAGCGTCTGCATCATGCCGGATTGACGGCGGTTTTGACGTTGATGTTGGCACTTCCACTTTGCGGGCAGGCACCTCCACCGGTGTCGCCCGCCCAGTTTGATCCGTCGGAAGTTTACTTCCAAGGGTATCTCGCCACCCGCTCGTCCGAGCAACTTGAGGCGGAGGGAAACTTCATCGGCGCTGCCGAAAAATTGGCGAAAGCCCAGCAGTTGTTTGGGGCGGTCCAGAAGTATTACCCGAATTGGAAACCGGAAATGGTGAAGGTCAGATCTGACAAAACGGATGAGGCCATCAGGATCCTGAAAACCAAATCCGAAGAGCAACTCCAGAAAAACCGCAACCAGGTCGCGGAACTCGAAGGCGGTGTTAGAAAATCCGGGAGATTGATTGATCCGAAAGAAGCGAATTCCCTGACGCCCAATATCCTCGAAGTGGACCCGATTGCCGCCCGCCGCCTGAAAGAAGCCGAAGCGGAGGTCAAACGTCTCAAATCCCTTGTTAGCCAGGGTCAGAGCAAGGCCGAGGATGAGGCCAACCGCGCGAAAGCCCTTGCCAGCCAAAGTCAAAGCAAGGCTGAAGCCGAGGTGAGCCGCCTTAAAGCCAGTCAAACCCAAGCCGAAGCCGAGCTGAATCGCCTGAAATCCCTCAGCCAAAATCAAAGTGAGACCGAGGCCGAACTCAACCGCCTGAAATCCAGTCAGGCCAAAGCCGAGGCCGAGTTAAACCGCCTGAAATCCAGTCAAAGCCAAGCCGAGGATGAAGTGGCCCGCCTGAAATCCATTGCCAGCCAAAGCCAAAGTCAGGCCGAAGCCGAGGTGAACCGTCTCAAAACCAGTCAGAGCAAAGCCGAAGCCGAGGTAGCCCGCCTGAAATCCCTTGCAAGCAAAAGCCAAAGTCAGGCCGAAGCCGAAGCGAAACGGGCTAAATCCAGTCAGAGCGAGACCGAGGCGGAACTGAAGCGCCTTAGATCCCTTGCCAACCAAAGCCAAAGCGAGGCGGAGGCGGAAGTGAAACGTCTCAAAACCAGCCAGGCCCAAGCCGAGGCCGAATTGAAACGTCTGAAATCCCTTGCCAGCCAAAGTCAAAGTGAGGCCGAGGCGGAGGTGAAACGCGTTAAAGCCAGTCAGAGCCAAGCCGAAGCCGAGTTACAACGTCTTAGAGCCCTTGCCGCCCAAAATCAGAGCCAAGCCGAAGTCGAGGCGAACCGCCTGAAAGAGCTTGCCAGCCAAAATCAGAACGAAAGGTCGCGCGATTCAACCCGATTGGACGATATCAAACGTCAGCGGGATTCTCTGCAGAACGATCTGCTCGCCGCCCAAAACAATGTCGAGGCTCTGCGTTCCCGCCTCGCCGCTGCTCCTTTGGAAAAAGACCTCAAGTCGCTCAACCAACGCATCGAAACCCTCGAACAAGAGCGTGAGGCGATGGCCATGGCACTCACCCAGAGCCGCAGCTCTCACACCGAGGCACTCGCTCGCGTCGCAACCCTGGAGGCGGATCTCAAGGTGGTGCAGCAAAAACACTCCGACCTCGACCGCGACCTCAAAACCGAACGCAAGGTCACCAACTCGGTGGTCGTTGGACAACGCCGCCAGCTTGAAGCCCTCGAAAAAGAACTCACCAACAAAAATACCGAGCTGACCAAGGCCAATGAAAAAATCAACGGCTTGGTCACTGAGTTGCAGGAAAGCCACGATGCCTTCGCCCAACTCCGCACCGAGCGCGACTCGCTGCTGCAAGAGCGCGATCAAATGTCGAAACTGCTCAAAATCAACGAGCCCGGCCGGATTCAAGACCTCATCGAGCAGAACATGGCATACGCCAAAAACCTTCGTGAAGCCAATGAAAAGTTGGATCGTATGAACCGTGAGAGCAATGCGGACAAGGACTCGATCAATGCTGCCATACGCGATCTCGCCATCGCAAAATCCCAGATCAACCGCCTCCATCAGGACAAACGCGACCAGGAAAAACGCCTCGCTGACCTCGAAGCCCGCTTGAAGAGCGAGGAACTCGCTCTCTCCAAACAAAAGCCGGATGCCGACCCCGCGGAAGTGGAAATGCTGCGCGACATCATCAAACGCCAATTGCGCGTTCAGGAAAGCCGCCGCCAGGCCCGCGCCCTGCTCGTGGAGGCAGCCAAAGATCTCGGCACCAAGGATGAACGTCTCGCCAACGCGATCGCGCTCTTCGACGGTCAGGAAATCGCGCTTTCGTTAGATGAACAAAAACTCGTCGCCAACAAGCAGGTGGATGGCGAATTCGTCTCTCCCTCCTTTGCCAGGGATCACGCCGCCGTGAGCAAATCCACGGCGGATCTGGATCGCGACATCGCCGTATTCGAACGCACCGCCGAAAAATCATTCGTCTCCGGCCGCCTGCTGCCGACCCGCGAGTTATACCAAATGATTCTCGAACAAAACCCCGGACACACGCCAACGCTGTGCCGGCTAGGCGTGGTCCATCTCAAACTCAATGATCCTGCCGTTGCGGTGGATACCTTCCGCCGCGCCGTTGAACTCGATGCGAACAATCCCTACGCACACCGGATGCTCGGGTTTGCCATGATGCAAACCGGCGACATCCCGGCAGCCGAGCAAGCCGTGCGCCACTCGGTCGAACTCGCACCGAACGATGCGAAAAGCCTGACGCTGCTTGCCACGTTGTGCCACACTCTCGGCAAGACAGGCGAGGCGGAGTCCTTTTTCAAAGCAGCCATCACCGCAGACCCTGTGCCCAGTGAACCGTATTACAATCTGGCCCGGATCTGCGCTCGCAACAAACGTTATGATTTGGCCAAGGAATATTACCAACAGGCCCTCGACCGTGGTGCCGTGCCAGATATCAATCTTGAAAAAACCCTGGATAAACATTGAAATCCCCGCGTTCCATTCTGTGGCTGGCGATTCTCCTAACGGCTTCCTGTGGCCCGAAGGCCAGTGACGCGTCCGCCCCCGCGCCCCGCGCCTCGCTCAGCCAGCGGCTTGATGAAAAAAACAGCTATAAAGTGGATGCCAATGGCAACTGGGCTCCCACCAACAACCGCCGTAGCTCCTTCGAATCCCAAGGCGCCTCACCCTACTTCAAGGGGAAAGTTGAAAAGAAAGAATACAAGCCCGGCGAATACGCCAAAAAGTCATGGTGGGGCAACAAGGATTACGGCAAAAAAGCTTATGCCGGAAACACCGATGGGTCTCGGTTCCAGCAATCATCCCGCTTCGATGGCAAGGGTGCCCGCGAGTCAGGGACCGACTCCGGTCTTTCAAAAATCTATAAAACGGATACTTACGCCACTAAGGCCGCACGCGAGGCCGGAAAGAAGGGGATTGAACGGACATCCGATGCGGAGACAGATATTCGCCGCCGCGTTTACAAGGCTCCGGAAGTCATTGACTGGAAGGAGCAGCGCACGATGAATCTGGAGCAGTCGAAGGGGATTCTGGGACGCTGACCGGAGCCACGGATTCCACTGCGGGTTGCAACGTTTCCAGTAGAAGTTTTTTCAGGGTTTCCCAGCGCAGCGGGCGGCCATCCAGGAAGAACGACTGCGAAACCGAGAGTCGGATCTGCGCGTATTGATCCGCAGGATAAGCCCCGGAAAGACCTGCCGCCAGCGGTGTGGGCGTGGCGTTTGGCACATGCACGGCATCGATATCCTTGTCCTTCAATGCGGCTCCCCAAGCAGTAGCGATTTTTTCGGCCAGCGCTGCACCTGTCGGGGTTTCCATGCGCACGCGTCCGTCGGATTCGGCATGGGTGTGCACGAGCAGGTGAAGCACCGACTTATACCGCCTCAAATCCTCGTTGATGCGCTGGTGCAACATCGTCAGGTAAGGTCGGGCGTGACGGTCCACAATCTTGGCCCGTGTGGCTTCCGGAATCGTCAACGAAAAACGGCTCCAGCGGTCCTCTCCGTCTTTTTCGAAATCCATCAGCAGGCGTGTGACGTCGCCATGCACCAGCGGAGTCCTCAATTTCATCGCAAACCCCTGTGCCAGATTCAGCGATCCGGGTTCCCACCCCTCGGAGGACGTCAGCACCTCCTCTTGCCCACGGAAAATCTCCCGGTAAGCCTCGGGAACCGCGCAGGTGGCATTCTCACAACTGATCAAATAGGTTGTCATGCAATGGGTTTCAATACAGTCATGCCATCCTGCCACGAACCGTTGGCGATTGCAATACGAACCTCAGTCATGTGTTCTTCTTGAAAATAAATAGTGTTCAACATTGTCGCGGTCAATGATGACGATCACGGTAGAAACCACGCGTTTATCATGGACTCGGCGGGCGCTTGGACCCTCGCCCCTGCGTTTGATCACACCCTCGCTACTTACCCGCTCTCCTCAGGTTACCGTGCCGCACGCGTCAATGGCAAAGCGTCTTCGATCCAGCGCAAGGATCTCATCAAACTGGGTGAAGAACACGACGTGAAAAACCCGGCTGACATCATCGCACGAGTCGTGGATTCCGTTGCACGATGGAACGAGCATGCCGCAGCCCATGGCATTTCGCCCGAAAACGCCGCCTTCGTGCAGCAACAGCACCGGTTGCGATTCTGAAACAATCCTCACTCATTTCCCGCTCCATCCTTGTCATTTCTGGCATTTTACTCATCCTTCCTTTGCATCCCTTGGCGGCCACACACACACCTTGGCGGTAAAACCTCTTCTCACCCATGAATCTCCTCATCACCCACGCCCGCATCGCATCGGAAAACTCTCCCATCCTCACCGAGGCGGATGTGCTCCTCACTGATGGAAAAATCCAATCGATCGGCAAGGGCCTGACCGCCCCCGCTGGCACCCGCGTGATCGATGCCGCCGGGCGGATCCTGATGCCCGGCATGTTCGACGCCCACGTCCATTTCCGCGAACCCGGCTTCGAGGCCAAGGAAACCATCGCCAGCGGCGCTGAAGCCGCGATCAACGGCGGCGTCACCGGTGTGGTGATGATGCCCAACACCCGACCCGCCATCGACTCCGGCACGGTGGTCGGCCAAGTCCTCGACATCGCGAAACGCACCGCCCGCATCCCGGTTTTCACTTCCGGTTGTGTGACCAAGGACCGCCACGGCAAGGATCTTGCCGGCATCGACGGTATGAGAAACCTCGGGGTGAAAATGCTCACCGACGACGGCGATACCACGGGTGATCCGGCGGTGCTTTTCCGTGCCATGCAATACGCCACCGAGTTGGGCATGTTCTTCGCCAGCCATTGCGAAGTCCCGGAACTCGCAGGCCCGCGCGCGCTCAACGAGGGCGTGATGAGCTACCGCCTCGGCATTAAGGGCTCACCCGCCTGCGCGGAGGAAATCATCATCGACCGCGATATCCGCCTCGCCCACGCCACCGGCGCACACATCCACATCCAACACGTCTCCAGCAAGATCGGCATGGAAACCATCCGTTGGTGGAAACAACGCGGCGATGTGAAAGTCACCGCGGAAGTCGCCCCACATCACCTGCTTTTCACCGACGAGGATATCGGCGACTTCGACACCCACTACAAGATGAACCCGCCGCTGCGCACCAAGGCGGACAACGAAGCTTTGTTAGAAGGCCTGCTCGATGGCACCTTCGATCTCATCGCCACCGATCACGCGCCGCACACGCCGTTTGAGAAATCCCAGGATTTCACCAGCGCCCCTAACGGCATCACCGGCCTTGATACCGCGCTGGTTTCCCTCCACCACTATTTCGTGGCCACCGGAAAATTCGGCTGGGATCTCATCGTGAAACGCTACAGCGCCGAACCCCGCCGTTTCATGGGACTGCCCGCCGTTTCCATCGAGGAAGGACAAGCCGTCGATCTCATCCTCTTCGACCCCGACAAGGAAACCACCTTCACCAAGGACTTCATGAAGTCGAAATCGCAAAACACCCCGTTCCTCGACAAAACCCTCAAGGGCAGCGTCGATCTCGTGGTGCTCGGGGAAAATATCCTGCTTGAGCGCTGAAGCATCTTCCAAAGGCAGGGACCCGACCTCCGGGCGGTC
>CAIVKO010000169.1 GCA_903906515.1 Akkermansiaceae bacterium | reverse complement strand
TTTTCCGCGGCGTTGTCGAAAAACTGGGAAGTGCCTGAGAGTGTGGAAAATGTCGTGACCTTGCCGGCGGACCCGGCGATTTGTGGGATGATGCTCGGAACCATCGCCAACCCGAATCTGGTCCATTACGAGTATTCCGGCATGGCGGTGGAGTTGGAACAATCGGTGATCCGCCAGATCGCCACCCAGGTGGGCTGGGACTCTGCGACGGCCACCGGGATTTTCACCCAGGGCGGGACGTTCTGCAATCTTTATGGATATTTGTTAGGTATCCGTAAGAACATGCCACTCGCACGTGAGTATGGATTGGAACATGGACTGGACTACCGCATCATCAACTCGCAGGGCGGCCATTATTCAAACACCACCAATCTTTCGTTGTTAGGAGTGAACCTGCGCCGAAAGACCATCCGCATTCGCATCACCGATGATAACGATATGGATATGGAGGATCTCGAACGTCAGCTATCAGCCTGTTTCCAACTCGGTTGTGTGGTGCCCACGATCATGCTCACGATGGGCACGACCGACACCTTTGGCGTGGACCGCGTGAAACCTGTGAGGGATCTTTGTGATCGGCTTTGCGCGACTTATGAAATCACCGCAAAACCGCACATCCATGTGGATTCCGCTGTCGGATGGCCGTTGGTGTTTTTCCTAGAATATGACTTCACCGGGAACCCGCTCGGGATCAATGAATCCACCTTGGCGGGATTGCATCACAACACCATGCGCTTCCGTGAATTGCGACATGCCGATTCATTCACGGTGGACTTCCAGAAATGGGGATATGTGCCCTACACCTCCAGTCTGGTGATGATCCGCGACGAGGCTGACCTGAAGGCGCTCGAACATGATCCTGAAAACTTCAGTTATTTCGAAAAGGATACCGAAGGACGGACGCACTTGCATTCCACCATCGAATGCTCGCGCGGAGGTGCCGGTGTTTTCGGGGCCGCCGCCGCGCTCGCGCATTTGGGGGTGCAAGGGTATCAATTGTTGGTTGCGAACTCGCTTCAAAACGCCGGTTTTCTTCGCCACCTCCTCATGCGGGAGAGGGGAGTCAAGTGTGTGGCCACTGCCAATCATGGACCGAGCGTGGGTTTCCGATTGTATGATCCGGTAGCTGTGGAGGATGCCGACGCCGAGTTCGCATGCGAACTCAATCTCCAAAACCCGACGCTGTGGGAGGAACGGGTGTCGCTCAACAATCAATACCACCGAGCGGCCTTCAAGCGGCGTGGAAAGGTCGCGCTTTACACCAGCTATGTCCAGAGCATCGCCCACACTCACTACGATGAACACGGCCACTACCGCCTTCTTGCTGGGGAAAAGGCCGTTTTCATGAATCCTCTGACGACCCATGATGAAATCAGCCGCTTTGTGGCAAGGCTCCACGGATAGCAAAATGGCAGGGACCGTTTTGCCTTCGGCCATGCGATTTGCGCTACGCGTTGTATCATGCCGCCACGGGCGGTAGGGCATTCCGTAACGGTCCCTGCGCATGTGATGAGAATGATTCGGTGAATATCTTGGCGCGCCAGCTCTACTCATTTTCCATGCATTAGCGTTCCATGCTCTGGACCGTTACGGAGAACGGTCCCTGCCTTGGTTCATGCGGACCGCCCGCAAATCGGTCCCTGCCATCGACAATATTAAGACAGGCTATCAGACGCCGGGCTTGCGTTGAGAATGGATGCCGGGCATGATCGCGGCATGAGGCTTCATGTGTTTTTCAGTGGCGTGATGGTGTTGGCTCTCGCGGGCTCGGCGATGCGGTTGTTGGAACGCGATGATGCGCTGGCCTTCCTGCAAGGTGGACTCACCTTGGGCGGTGGTATCATCATTTGCGGGCTTTTTTCGCTGAAATCCAAATGGCACGGCCTGATCGGAGCCGGTGTGCTCGCTTTGTTAGGTGTGTCGCGCGGACTGGCCAACATTCCGGATTTCATCAAACTCGCCAGCGGTGACCGTCAACGCGGCGCGGCACCCGTGATGGAACTCGGGGTCACTCTGATTTGTCTTTTACTTTTACTTCGGGTGATCGCGGCGTTGCACCGGGAGCGGATCCGCCGGATGTTGGAGGAGCCGGAATGATAATGGTCCCGGGTCCGGTTGATGATGGGACGATCACGGGAGGTTGCACGGGTGGCGCGGGTTTTTGCAGCAAATTCTGCCACGCATGAAGCTGGAATCCTTCGCCGATTCCGCCGATTTCCTCCATCAACTTGGAACAGGCATTGCGCCATTTTTCGTAGTCGGGCGTTCCGCGTTCCGCGTCACGGCTTCCTGGAAATACCAGATAGGTCACCTTCAGATCCGAGACTGGTCGGTTGTATGATGTCGCCTTCGGATTGATTTCCTGAGCGATGCGCAGCGACCCCTCTCCGACTTTGAACGTCGGACCGCCGTCACCCACGACCGCCGGGCAGAGTTTTTCGCCATAAAGAACCACTGCGTAGTCGCCGATCTTCGGGGAGAACGCGTCATTGGATGAGAGGATATTCACCGGAATCACGATGAAAGGATCATACTCCGCGATGAGGAAACTACGGCTCTTGAGGTCTTCGATGCCGCGTTTCAGGTAGCTGATCCGGTCCTTGAGCCAGGTTTTCCGCTCCGCTGTGGTCGTGCGATCCGCGAGTTCCTTGATGGCCCCGGCAAGCCGTTTTTCCCAACCGGCAATCATCGGGTTGGGGGTCTGCGATTTTTTGGCCCAGCCGTAGCTGGTGAACGGCTGGTAATTGGACGAATTCACGATTTCATCGGGCATTGTTGGCAGTCGGTCGCCATCCGAGCCGTCGGAAACCACGTCCATTTCCGACTGCATGAAGAAC
>CAIVKO010000168.1 GCA_903906515.1 Akkermansiaceae bacterium | reverse complement strand
GGTCACCGCCGAAGACGGCACCACGAGATCGACCTACACCCTCACGGTGACGCGTTCTAACGGCATGGCCTACACCGTTGCTGACGGCAAAGTCACGATCACCGGCTACACCGGTGTGGGCGGCGACTTGACCCTCCCGTCCACGATCGAAGGCCACCCCGTCACCCGCATCGGGGACAACGCTTTTCAAAACTGCACCAACCTGACGAGCGTGACGATTCCGGGCAGCGTCACCCGCATCGGGTATGCGGCGTTCGACGGCTGCATTGGCCTGACTAGCGTGACCATCCCGGACAGCGTCAGCAGCATCGGGGACTGGGCGTTCGACTATTGCTCTGGCCTGACGAGCGTGACGATCCCGGGTAGCGTCACGCGCATCGGGACTGCCGCGTTCTGGGAATGCCGTGGCCTGACGAGCGTGACCATCCAAGCCGGCGTCACCAGCATCGGGGATTCCGCGTTCGACTATTGCTCTGGCCTGACGAGCGTGACGATCCCGGGCAGCGTCACCGACATCGAGAGTTACGCGTTTGACTCCTGCACTAACCTGACGAGCGTGACCATCCCGAGCGGCGTCACCAGCATCGGGGTATGCGCGTTCCAATCCTGCAGTGGCCTGACGAGCGTGTATTGCACGGGCGATGCGCCCAGTATCGAGCCTTACGCATTTGAGGGTGTCACAGCCACCCTCTATTATGTGGCAGGCACCACGGGTTGGACCGATCCATTTGGAGGCCTGGCGACGCAGAGCAGGCGGCTCCCTACGGTGACATGGGCGACCCCGGCGTCGATCCTCCACGGCACAGCCCTGTCGGGCACCCAACTGAACGCGACGACGAGCGTGGATGGGACGATGGTCTACAGTCCGGCGGCGGGCACCACGCCAGCGGCGGGGACGCAGACCCTGTGCGTGACCTTCACCCCCACGGACACGGACACCTACATGCCGACGATCTCGACAGTGAACATCGCGGTGACCGGACCGCTCTCCGCAGTCTCGACCCTCTCGGACCTTGTGCTGAGTTCCGGCACGCTGAGCCCGGAGTTTGCAGAGGGAACCTCCTCCTACACGGCCAATGTCCCGTATGCCACCACCACCATCACGGTGACACCCACGGTGGCCGACTTGACCGCCACGGTGGCCGACTTGACCGCCACGGTGAAAGTCAACGATACGACGGTCGCGTCGGAAACCGCCAGCGAACCGATCACGCTGGACGTGGGATCTAACACAATCACCACCGTGGTCACCGCACAGGACGGAATCACGAAATCGACCTACATCGTCACGGTGACGCGCATCAGCGCCATGACCTCCTGGCTGGTGGCGCATGGATTCGACTCCGGCACGGACCTGTTGTCCTCACCGCAGCATGACGGGATGAGCCTGCTGCTGGATTACGCGCTCAACCTCGATCCGTCTGTTAGCCAGAGCCGCAGCATGCCGCAAGCCGTGATTGCCGCGGGGCAGTTGTCTCTAACTTACTACGCGGGCAACACCGATGTCACTTACTCGGTGGAAACCAGCACCGATCTGCAAAACTGGACCCCCACCGGAGTGGCCACCTCGGACCCGGATCTCAGTGGCAAGCGCACAGCGAGCATCCCGGTGGCCAGTGGCAGTCATTTCCTGCGACTGCGGGTGGAGAAATGAGGCGGACTAGTCCTAACATCGAGAATCGAGCTAAAACGCAAGCCCCATGATCCCATCATTCCGAAAACCCATATTCCGTTCCATCGCCTCTCCCACGCAGCGTGAAATCCTCCCAATCCACCCTCGCACCACCCCTATGACAACTCCTCGCCGCATTTTTATCGCCGTCCTCGCCGCCATGTGCTGCATGGTCTCCTCGCTGTCGGCGGACACGTCCGGGCTTTTCACTTACACTAGATCCGCCGATAACTCTGGTGCCACCATCACTGGCTATCCTCGATGGGGTCAGTCCTTTCGAATTAACATCGATGGGGTCAGTCGATGGGGTCAGTCCTTTCGAATTAACATGTTAGGTATGACGGCCATTTGTAAATCGGTTTTGCATCCATAGATGTTGAAGGCGGTCAGATTGCACGGATTCACATTATAGGTCTGTTGGCTGCCGTGTAAGCGGGGTTTTAATCGGCACAGTTACGGCAGCAGTGTGAACCTAAGTGGAAGAGGCCCGGAAGCGGAGGGGATGAATCAAGCGCCGCAGCACTTCTTGAACTTGCGGCCGCTTCCACAAGGGTAAGTTACTTTCATGGTCCTTGGCGTTGCTGGGCGGATTGCGTCAGTATTTTTCAACGGCTAGAGTCAACATGATGCCCGTCGCCGTTTTGAGATTTGGAAATCCATCCACTTCATCATCCAAGCGCCCCATCCGTCACACGGTGATGGCGCAACGGGCCACTTATTGGTGTCCGTGCTGCCAGAAGTAAGGGCTTGTCTGAATATTGTCGAAGGCAGGGACACGACCTCCGGGCGGTCGAGTATGGAAAGCAAACGATGGCAGGGACCCGACCTCCGGGCGGTCCTCTTAGGCAGGGACTCGACCTCCGGGCGGTCCGAGGAATGAGGTATGAACGACCAGCCATGAGTCGATTATCAAGCATTTCCATGATCGCCCGCGTTCTCCTTCCATCCGCGTGGACCGCCCGGAGGTCGGTCCCTGCCTAGGCACGCACGGTCTCAATCACCGAAAGAAGTTCCGACGAGACGGCCGGATGCGATCAATGGATGATCGAGCGGGACCAGGCGTTTGTTTCCGGCGACTTCGGAGATCGGCACGTGTTTGAGCACGCCGCCCTGCAAGGCTAACATGACGCCGAAATTCCTGGCGTTCAACGTTTCCGCGCACGCGGTGCCGAGCCAGGTGGCGAACACGCGGTCCGCCGCGGAGGGTGTGCCGCCACGCTGCAGGTGGCCGAGAATCGTCAGGCGGCTTTCCTGCCCGGTGAGTTGTTCGAGCTTGCGCGTGAGATTGATCGTCTGCCCGACGTGTTCATCATGGAAATTCTGCAGCTTCGCGGAAAACTCCGCGCGGGATTTTTTCGACTCCGCCTGGTCGCGGGCGTTGACCATGGCTTCCACCTCTGCCGCATCCGCCGTGGACATGGCCCCCTCGGCGACGACCACGATGCTGAAGCGTTTGCCACATTGCGTCCGCCTGCGGATAGCAGCGGCGATTTTCTCCACGTCGTAGGGGATTTCCGGAAGCAGGATGACATCCGCGCCGCCGGCGATGCCTGCCTCCAGCGCCAGCCAACCGGCCCGGTGGCCCATCACCTCGACCACGATGATCCGCTCATGGCTCGTCGCCGTGGAATGCAGGCGGTCCACCGCCTCGGTGGCAATCTGAAGGGCGGTATCGAAGCCGAACGAGCGGTCGGTTAGAGCGATGTCGTTATCGATGGTCTTGGGCAGGGTGACCACGTTCAATCCGGCCTCCACCAGGCGCAACGCGTTTTTCTGGGTGCCGCCGCCGCCGAGGCAGACCAGGGCGTCGAGGTGGTGACGCTGATAAGTGGCGACCACGGCATCGGTCATATCGAGCATCTTTCCGCCGATATTCATGCGGTGCGGTTTATCGCGACTGGTGCCGAGAATCGTGCCGCCGTCGGTTAGAATCCCTGACAACATGGCGCTGTCGATTTCCACCGTCTGGTCCTGGGCCAGCCCGCGGAAGCCGTTGAGAAATCCGGTGACGCGCATTCCGTAGTGTTCGCGCGCCGCCTTGCTGAGGCCACGGATGGCCGCGTTGAGACCGGGACAATCCCCGCCGCTGGTTAGAACTCCGATGTGCTGGGTCATGATGGTGATGGGGGGGGGTATGCCGATGGATACAAGCCTCAGGATGGGTCCGGAGCAAGCGCCTTTTCCTGGGCGAGCTTAGGATCCTTCCATGTGGATTGCACGTAAACCTCGCGGAGTTGCTTGTGGTCGATCTGGCACGGGCTGTGGGACATTAGATCCGCACCCTTGTTGTTTTTCGGGAATGCAATCACCTCGCGGATGCTGTCTTCACCGGCGACGAGCATGGCGATGCGGTCGAGTCCGAGCGCGAGGCCGCCGTGGGGTGGTGCGCCGAAGCGGAATGCATCGAGGATATGGCCGAACTTGACCTGCTGTTCCTCGGGAGTCACGCCAAGCACGCTGAACATTTTCGCCTGAAGATCCTTTTCGTGTATCCGGATCGATCCACCGCCGAGTTCGTAGCCATTGAGCACCACGTCATAGGCCACGGCGCGGACGTTGGCGTAATCGCCGGCGTCGAGCTTGTCCATATCGTCGGCATTCGGACGGGTGAATGGGTGATGAACCGCAGCCCAGTGTCCGGTTTCCTCGTCGAGGGCGAGCAGCGGGAAATCGACCACCCACAGGAAATTGTAGGCTTTGGAATCCTTGTTGAGTTCCATCATCACCGCACACTCGCTGCGGACGCGGCCGAGGATGGTGCTCACCGAATCACGCGATCCGGCGGCGAAGAAAACGATATCGCCCTCTTCGAGATCAAGTTTGGAGATGACACCGGCTTTTTCCGCATCATTGAAAACCTTCCACAGCGGGCTCTTGTATTCGCCGTTTTCGAGTTTGATGAAGGCGAGGTTTTTCACCGGCAGTCCAGCCTGCACGGCGATCTCGTTGAGACGGTTCATCTGGCCGGTGGTGATGCCGGCGAATCCCTTGGCATTGATCGCGCGGACCACGCCGCCGCCATCGAGGATGCCACGGAAAATTTTGAACCCGGTGTCGGCGAAGACATCCGCAAGATCGATGATCTTCATGTCAAACCGCGTGTCCGGTTTGTCGGAACCATAGATATCCATCGCATCGGCATAGGTCATGCGCGGGAATGGCTTTGGAATCTCCAGATCCAATCCGGCCTTGAACATCGAGGCTAACAGTCCTTCGACGAGTGTGATGATGTCCTCCTGTTGGATGAAGCTGGCCTCAAGGTCGATCTGAGTGAACTCCGGCTGGCGATCGGCGCGCAGGTCCTCATCGCGGAAGCAGCGGGCGATCTGATAGTATTTCTCCAGACCGGCCACCATCATGAGCTGTTTGAACTGCTGAGGTGCCTGCGGCAACGCGTAGAAGCGACCGGGATTCAGGCGGGATGGAACCAGGAAATCGCGCGCGCCTTCAGGTGTGGGGTTGGACAGGATGGGAGTTTCGATTTCATAAAACCCGGATTCATCCAGATAACGCCGTGCGGCGGAAGTGATCACGCTGCGCTGGCGGATGTTCTTGCTCATGCGCGGACGGCGCAGGTCGAGATAGCGGTATTTCATCCGCAGGTCTTCGTTGGAAAGCTCTTTATCGAGTTGGAACGGCAGCACGTCCGCCTTGTTGACGATGACAAGCTGCTTGGCGACGATTTCGATCGCGCCGGTGCCGATCTTGTCGTTCACGGTGCCTTCAAGACGGGAGGAAATCAAACCGGTGACCTGCACGACATCTTCCTCACGCAACGTGTGCGAAAGCCTGGCCAACTCCGGATTTTCCTCGGGATGGAACACGCACTGCGTGAGTCCCTCGCGGTCGCGAAGATCGATGAAAATGACGCCGCCATGGTCACGGGCGGAATTGACCCAACCGATCAAAGTGACGGTCTGGCCGATGTGGGAGTCGCGGAGTTCGTTGCAGTGGTGTGTGCGCATGATATTAAAAGATAAAGAGTGTTCAACCGCAGATGGACGCAGATGAACGTTAAGGAAGAGTAATTAGGTTGTTTTACGACGGATGAAGTTTTGTGTCGAGGCGACGACTCTGCGAAACTCGAGTTAGGGAGTTTTTAAAATTAAGAATGAGACCCACGGGGAGCCCGGCAACCTTGAGGTAATTGATCATTTGCCCAATTTCCTGATTTGTAATGCAGTCGATGACCTTGGTATCAACTATGATTTTACCGAATGCAATTAAATCAGGCACAAACTCGGAAACCTGGACTTCACGATAGATAATTGGAAAACGTGGCTGCTGGACAAAGTGAATGCCGCGATATTTAAACTCAACCACAAGCGAATTCTCGTAAGGTTTTTCGTGATACCCATGCCCAATCTCATTCAGCACAGCAAATGCAGAGCCGATAATTGCGTCGGTTTCCTCTTTATATGAAAAATCTGCGTCCATCTGCGTTCATCTGCGGTTAAATTTTCTTCACGCAAGCAGCGGTCCGTCGGGTTGCTGGAGGCGGTCGGTTAGCCAGTCGACGGCGGATGAGGCGTTGCAGGACTCCTCGGCACGACTGGAGAGGACCTTGAGTTTCAACTCGGGATATTCCGCGCCGACAATCAGAGCGAAGCGCGCGCCGGATTTTTCCGCGCTCTGGAATTGTTTGGCAACTTTGGCTGCACCGAGTGGCAGGTCTGCAGAAACGCCCGCCCGCCGGAGATCTGTGACGAGCTTGAGAGCCTCCGGACGTTTGGTTTCATCCGCCACAACCACGAAGACATCGCAGGCTGCCGCGTTGCGTTGAAGCCAGACTTCCATTTGCATCGCGGCATGCGTGGTTTCCTCGATCAAATTGCGGATCACGTAGTCGCCCATGGCAAAACCAGTGGCGGGAAGATCGACCGCACCGTCGGAAATCGTGGCAACCAGCGTGTCGTATCGACCGCCTCCGGCCACGGCGCGCATGGATTTCTTGGAATCAAACACCTCGAACACCACGCCTGTGTAATAAGCGAGGCCGCGGACGATCGAGAGGTCGAGTTCGATAAACCCACCCAGACCACGGGCGGTCAGGTCGTCACGGATCGCAAGATAGGCAGGCGAGGCATTGGCCGGATCGGCGATGAACGCGCGGACCTGATCGATCGTGAGGGAAAACGCGGCAAGTTTTTGGGCGAGAGCCTCGGGTTTTTCGCGTTCGATTTTATCGACAATGTTGAGGAAGTCCGCCATGGACGCGTCAGCCACGCCGTTGCGGGATGCGAAATCGATCCATGCGTTGCGATCCGACGCGCGGACCACAAAATCCCCTTCGACGAAGCCGAAAGCGAGCATGGTTTCGATGGCCAGTGAGATCAACTCGGCATCGGCGGCAGGCCCGGCCTCACCGAGAATATCCACATTGAACTGATGAAACTCGCGTCCCCTGCCCTTCTGCGGCTTTTCATAGCGAAAACACTGGCCGATCTCGAACCACTTGAGAGGCTTGGGGAAATTCCGCTGATGCTCGGCGACTAGGCGGGCCAGCGAGGCCGTCACCTCAGGCCGAAGCGTCACGTCGCGCCCGCCCTGATCCTCAAAGCGGAATAGCTGCGACGACAGCTCGCCGCCGGATTTTTTCAGGTAAAGCCCTGTATCTTCAAGGATCGGCGACTCGTATTCGACATACCCGCAGCGCCGGGCGACCGAGCGCCAGGTGTCGAACAAATAGTTCCGAACCGCGCATTCACTGGGAATGAAATCGCGGAATCCGGGAAGTGCTTGAAATGTGGGTGCTGCCATGGGCGGGCGCGAGGATGCACGCGCCCGTCGGCATTTCAAGGCGTGATTCACCCACCGCTCACATTCTGGAGCCAGAAAATAGTCAAAGAGCGGAGAAACGCTAGTCCAACTGTCACAGATCCTGCGGAAAAAGCACCCTTTCTATGACGGGATCCACCAACAGTCAGGTCATCAAGAACCATATTCAAGTCACCTTCATCCGTAGCAACCCTACAACCCTTTACCGTGTTGCGGAGTGGGGCCTTGATAGTCATGTCACACTTCAATCATCCGCTTAAATTCCGACACATCGGTCTGATCGCAGCTTGCACCGGGGTGGCAAGTGGGACAATCTCCCTCCATGTCCAACTCGGAGCCATCAATCCGCCGTCCCCGCCGTAGCATGTGCGCGGACGCGGCGTTGCGCGCCGAAATCAAGCGTATCTCACAGATAACGGTCGAAGAACGGGTCAACGGGCATTGACCATGCGTATCCAACCGATCCCACCCTCATGAACTCCCCACTCATCCAACTGATCCGCAATGCCTTTGCCGACGATGCCACCGACGTGTTTTTCGTTGAAGGCGAGCCTCCGCGCATTCGTAAAAACGGGGACGTGGTGGTCCTGCATCCGGGGCCGGTCACACGTGATGCGATGGAAGAGTTCTGGGGGGAATGCGGGGTCAATCCAGCGACGCACATGGAGGCGGATATTTCATGGAAAGTTCCGAAAGGAAACCGTTTGCGCGTGAATCTCTACCACACTCTGGGCCGCCTGGCAGCCGTCCTGCGGCCGATCCGCAACCAGATCCCGCCACTCGCCGATTTGGGGCTGCCAGCCGAACTTCTCCAATCGTGGATGGAGCGTCGGTTTGGTCTCATCCTCGTCACCGGGCCCACCGGGTCGGGCAAATCCACCACCGTGGCGTCCTGCCTCGATTGGATCAATCTTCATCACGCCCGCCATATCGTGACGCTGGAGGACCCCATCGAATTTTTGTTTGAGAATGAGCGCTCGTTGTTTTCGCAACGCGAGATCCACCAGGACTCCGAAACATTTGCGAGCGGCCTGCGGGCGGCGCTACGGCAGAGTCCGGACGTTCTTTTTCTGGGTGAAATCCGTGATGCGGAAACCGCGATCACCGCGCTGCACGCTGCTGAAACCGGTCACTTGGTGATTTCCACCCTCCACAGCAGCAGCGTGGTGGAAACGCTGGACCGGTTCACCCACCTTTTGAAATCCGAAGCTTCCGGCGCCCTCAACCTGCTCGCGTCCCAACTCGTCGGCGTGATTTCACAACAACTGCTGCCACGCCTCGGCGGAGGACTTTTCCCCGCGCTGGAATACCTTCAAAACGAAGCCGCCACCCGCCGTTGGATACTGGAAAATAAACTCACCGAACTCCAGGACCACCTGCAGAAGTCCAGCGGCATCACCAATTGCTCGCTGCTCGATTATGTCGTGGCCGCCACCCGCCAGGGATTCATCTCCGCGGACGTCGCCCGCTCCGCCTGCCAAAGACCGCAGGATTTTGATCGTGCCATGCGCGGCATTTCCGGATAATTACTCTCCCCATGGCGAGCGACATCACCGAATATCTCAGGGAAACCGTTGCACGTGGAGGCTCGGACCTCCACCTCAGCGCCTGGGCACCCGCCTGTGTCAGGATCAGCGGTAACATCCAGCCGCTCGAAGACCTCACACTGGATCCCAATAGTGTGCGCGACCTCATCCTGGACACCCTGACCGAAACCCAACGCGCCACCCTGGAACAAGAACTCGAGCTCGACTATGCACTGCAAGTCGAAGGTGTGGGACGCTTCCGTGGCAACGTCCACATCGCACGTGGCAATATCGAAGCAGCCTTCCGTTTCATTTCCCAGGAAATCCCCGAACTCGACCATCTCGGCCATCACGAGTCCGTCGCACGCTTTTGTACCCTGCGCAGCGGACTCATCCTCATCACCGGCATCACCGGCTCAGGAAAATCCACCACCATGGCCTCAATGATCAAACGCATCTCGGAAACCCGCAGCGGCGTGATTATCACTTTGGAAGATCCCATCGAATTCATTTTCCAACACGGTTCCTGCCTGATCAAACAACGTGAAATCGGCGATGACACCCGTACTTTCCCGCGCGCCCTGCGCCAGGCCATGCGACAGGATCCCGATGTCATCGTGGTCTCGGAATTGCGGGACCTCGACACCATCCGTATCGCTCTATCCGCTGCGGAAACCGGCCACCTTGTGCTGGCCACATTGCACACACCGGACGCACCGCAGACAATCGACCGCCTTGTCGATGTGTTTCCAGCAGACCAGCAACCGCAGATTGTCGCGCAACTTTCCAGTGCGCTGGAGGGCATCATTTCCCAGCGGCTCATCCCGCGCGCGGACGGACAGGGCCGCATCCTCGCATCCGAAGTGCTGGTCCCGGGCCACGGCATCCGCAACTGCATCAGGGAACGCAAACTCGAACAAATCCTCGGATTGATGGAAATCGGCACCCGCGATGGCAACCGCACCATTGATCACAGCATCGAAGAGCTTCTTGCTGCCCGCCTGATCACCCGTGAGGCCGCCATTTTCAACTGCCGCGAACGCAAGTCCTTCGAAGCCCCGCCCAAAGAACCGAAAAAAAACAAGTCCATCTGGACCTGATTCACCATGGAAGCACCAAGCCCACTCTACATCCTCACCCGCGCGATCTATCTGATCGCGACAATCATCGCATTCCTGTTCATTTACGGATTCGTCAAAAAGAAACAAAGGATCTCAGCCATCACTACCGAACTGCAGTCGATCACGTGCGACAGCTCGTTCTTCAAACAATTCACCGCCGATGACACCCGGAAAACACTGATGCGCGCGGTCGCTCTGATCATGGAGGCCAACTCGCTGGGCCAGGCCCCGGACATCGCGATCGACCGCGGATTGGGAATCAAGGAGAAGCTTTTCAACACGGAGTCCGAAAAAAAGGAAACGCCTGCCCGCGAGAAAATCATCCGCAACTGCCTGCGGACGAACTACGAGAACTGCCTCAGACTCGGATACACGGCTGACGTCCGCACGATCAAGGCACTCAAGGAGGGCGAGTTTCCGACGATTGCATCGGGCACGCATAGCGGCAAACAACCGACCATCGCCACCCTCATCAACCCGTCGATCTCTCCCGGCTTGGAAAAGGTCGTCGCCAATATCGAAATCCGCCCGCCACAGGACGAAGCGCACAAGCTCACCGACATCGAAACCGCCGCCGCCAAACAACTCGCCAAGGATCTGGCCGACGCGAAGATTATCGAGGAGCCCGTGCGCAACCGTATCATCGAGGGATTGTCTAAACCCTAATCCCTAAAACTTCCAGGAAACCGAGCCATACAAGAAACGCCCGGCACCGGGAATCCGCTCGCCGACTGTTAATTCTCCGCCACCGACACGATTCACGCCACCAAGGTGATCGGTATAGAGCTTGTCCAGCAGGTTTTCCACACCGAGTTCGACACGCAGCGCATCCGCGAAAGTTTTCGCCACGCGCAGATTGAGCAGCCCGTATCCGGGACTTTGGGTTTCATCCTGGACTTGGGCGACGTGATTCTGGGCATCCGCCCATACCCATTCGAGATGGCTTTCCCATGATTCATGGCGGTAGGAGAAATCCACCAGACCTCGCAGCGGTGCGATCCGATAGAGGTCGCCTCCAGTTTCATCACTGCGGCCGCGCACATAGCTGACGGTGGAATCGATGGAAAACTCCTTGTTAAAATCATAACCGGCGGTCATTTCGAAACCATACAACTTTGCACGGTCGATGTTCTGATATTGCAGCACCCGCTTGCCGCCGGAATCTAAACGGCTCATCGGCATTCCCTGGATATAATCGGAAACACTCTGATAGAACGGCGTGAACCCGGCATTCCATCGTTCACCCTTGCGTGTCATACCGAGTGCGATCTCAAACGCGGTTTCGGGTTCGAGCCCCAGATTTCCCATATAGGTCCGACCGTCCGCAAGCCCGGCACTGGCATTGGCCGGAGTCCACAGATAACGCTCCACCAGCGAGGGCGCGCGGTTTTTCATGGCCAGCGCCAGCTCGATGCCGGTGTTCTCATCCGGTTTGAATCTAACTGATGCAGTCGCGTCCAGCATCGCATCGGTGAATGAACGGTCGGCGGTATTGAACGCGTCCCTATCATTTTTGATCGGTATCGTGTTCATGATCTGATTGCTCACGGCATCCGCATTGCTAGCCACGACATCGCCGCGCACGCCGATCCTGCCGATCCACTTCGCGGTGATCTCACGCTCCCAGTCGAGATAGAGGCCTGCGCGACTGCGACGGTTGTCATTGAAGGTCTCACGCACCATGCCCGTGGAAACCGCGACTTGCTGGGCATCGAACTCGGCCCGGTGGAAATCCAGACCCACACGCAGTTTGTCATCACCTCGTGGCAGGATCACGTCACCGCGCCAACCGTAGTCCCGGCTGGTCGCAGGCGCATCCATCGCCATCGCACCTGGCATCAGCGGACGCAGGGAGTGGTTGTCCATCAAGTGGTCGATGTCATGCACATACAGTCGGCTTTCAAGAGTTCCCCACGCGAACCGCTCGCTCTGACTTAAGCCGAAATGCCAAGCATCATCACGGAGCATATCCATCGGCAGAGCCGGCGTGCCCGCATCACGAGTCCATGAAAACCCCGCATCCACGGCGATGTATCCTCCCGCCGTGCGCCATGCACCTGTTAGTTCGTGATGGGTGATGTCATAGCCGCTGTCTTTCACCGTGCCACCGGGAAACCTCAGATCACCCGCCATCGCGCCTGACCCGCGGTAACGCAGGCTGGCATCAGCATTGGCCATGGTGAAATCCGCACCTGCCATGTCGGCATCCTGACTGCCGAAATACGAGGCGGACAACTCACCCTTGCTTAGAAAACCGCCCGCATCGGCAAATTCCGGACGGGCACGAGTGACCGACAACGACCCACCGATATGGTCACCTCCCTCGCTGACCGGAGAAATGCCGGCATATAACTCGATAAGGTCGTCGGCCGCAGGTTTGGCATAATGCAGCGGCGGGTCCATGTGGTTCGGACAGGCGGGCGTGATCGCCATACCGTCCACACGCACGGCCACACGGTCACCCGACAAGCCCCTGAGTTGGACAATTCCGGTTTGAGAGCCATTGCGAACGATCGCGGCTCCCGGCAGGTTTTTCACCAACGAGGCGGCGTCCGGAGCCCTCAAGGCATCTGCTCCCACAATGTTTTCGCGGAGGCTCCATGGTTGATCAAAACGATTCCCCCTGACCAACAAGGGAGGCAGCGCACACGTGTCGTCTTGCGCACGCAACTGCGGAAACAAGCTGAGGACAAGTGCCCCGGCGATGATGGATGGTTGATTTAAATAATTCATAATGAGATTGATTTGTTAGATATTAGATAAAATGGTATATGCAAAGCCCTGTAGCGGCGGTCTATGACCGTCGACGCCAATGAAACGCGAAATGCAAAGCCCTGTAGCGGCGGTCTATGACCGTCGACGCCAATGAAACGCGAAATGCAAAGCCCTGTAGCGGCGGTCTATGACCGTCGACGCCAATGAAACGCGCATTCAATTTCGCTTTCACGTCCCGACCTCAGGACGAGTCAACGGCGGTCATAGACGCGCCGCTACAGGATCGGCTTATGCGCGGGATTCCGGCGGCGGGGACGCGGGGGCATCGGTTTCCTTACCAGGTCCGCCTACGATCCAGACCGGAACCTGACAGGAAATCTCGCGACCTGCGGCATGCCGCAGCACGATGATTGCGGGAGGAACCATCTCCGCCCAGGACAGCCGCTTTATGGATGCGAGTGGTCGATCCGCCGGTTCCTGCTTGTTTTCCTTTTCCCGTATTTCCGCAGCCTTGGCGCAGAGTTCACAGGGATGCTCGCCATCGAATGTCTCGATCACCGCGCGTTTCAATCCGCGATCCTGGGTATAGGTGACCAGCATTTTCACCCACGCCACCTCCTGCATCATCATGGCGGGCCCCTGCATCATGAGAATGAGACAGAGCACCGCGATGCGTCGCAGCCATGTGTGGAATTCGGACATGCTGAAATGATGATCTCTGAGGCGACACCGCAGGAATGATCACAAGCGGGGTGTCGCTGGCATCAGGCTGTCGCACGGCGCACCGGAGGTCAAACTCATTGCGTTTTCGAATTTACCAATCGGGAAAGTCTTTTCGTTTCCTTCCGGTATGCCATCATCACGCACCGGCCATGCAAAATCCGATTTCCTCCGAAAAACTCAACGACCTCGCACAGCGGATGGCCGCGCTGGGCATCACCGAGGAAAATCTCTTGGAAAAATTTGTTAGAGGTTCCGGCTCAGGCGGCCAGAAAATCAACAAGACATCCAGCTGCGTCTTCCTCAAACACCTACCCAGCGGCGTCTGCATCAAGTGCCAGATGGACCGCTCGCGCGAACTCAACCGGTTCCTCGCCCGACGCGAACTCTGCGAACAACTCGAACACATCCGCGATGGCAAGGCGTCCGCCAAGACCCAGGCCATCGAAAAAATGCGCCGCCAGAAACGCCAGCGGTCCAGACGATCCAAACAACGGTCCGTCGCAGACAAACGCATTCTCTCCACCAAAAAATCCCTGCGCCGCCCGCCCGGCGGGGAATGATTCATCACAGCCATGTCCCCTCCCCGTCCGACCGAACTTGCCCACCTCATCCTGCGCGGAATCATCCACGAGGGTGATCTGCTCATCGACGCCACCACAGGCAACGGCCACGACACAGTTTTTCTAGCAGAACTCGCTGGTGAACGCGGGCGGGTCCTTGCATTCGACATCCAAGACCATGCCATCCAAAGCGCGCGATCCAGGGTGGAAACCGCGGGCTTTTCAGATCGGGTGGATTTCCACTTGAAAAGCCATGCTGAAATGGCCGGTCACGCGGAACCCGGCACAGTGGCGGCGGTGATGTTCAATCTGGGATACCTGCCGGGCGAAGATCACCAACTCACCACCGAGGAATATGAAACCCTGGCCGCTCTAACCACAGCCACCACCCTTCTCAAGCCCGGCGGCATTCTGTCGGTGGTATGCTACCCCGGCCATGACGCGGGAATGATCGAAGCCGCCGCCGTGGAATCATGGGCAAGCACTCGGACCGCAGAAGGATGGCGGGTGGCGAAGTATGCCATGCTCGGCACACTGCGCCCCGCGCCGTTTCTGATCCTGCTATCGAAACCGTAAATCAGGATTCCAGCTGATAGGCACTCTCGCCGTGCTCCGCGAGATCGATGCCCTCGTATTCCTGCTCCCTCGTCACCCGCAGGCCGATAGTGGCTTTCACCAGGAAGGCGATTCCCAACGTAGCAATGGCCGACCACACAATCGTGACACCGAGGCCGAGCGCTTGAATCCCTAATTGCGTGGCAATCGGTTTCACCGTGCCCATGCCGCCGAGCGAGGCCTGCCCAAACACGGAAAGCAACAAGGTGCCCAGAATCCCACCCACTCCGTGCACGGCAAAAACGTCGAGCGAGTCGTCGATGCGGAGTTTTTCCCGAATCAGACTGACCGCGAAATAACAAACCACTGCAGAAATGGAACCGATAACCATGGCCCCTAACGGCCCGACCTCACCGGAAGCCGGAGTGATGGTTGCAAGACCCGCGACGAGACCGGTGACCATACCGATCAGACCGGCCTTGCCGTTGCGGATGCGTTCCAACAAACACCAGACCAAAGCCGCGCTACACGCGGAAAGATGGGTCACCAACATGGTCATACCTGCGGCACCGCCAGCCGAGAGCTGGCTGCCCGCATTGAAACCGAACCACCCGACCCAGAGCATCGCCGCACCAATGAAAACCATGCCCGGATTGTGCGGTTGGTGAGGATGTTCTGGAAACCCCTGGCGTTTTCCCAACACGATGGCCAGCACCAGCGCGCTCACGCCTGCCGTGGCGTGAACAACGATCCCTCCCGCCAGATCCTTGACGCCCATGTGCTGCAACCATCCCTGACCCCAAACCCAGTGGGTCACGGGCGTATAAACCAATGCCAACCACAACGCGGAAAACATCATGATCGCACCGAATTTCATCCGCTCCACCACCGCGCCGACATAAAGCCCCGGCGTAATGATCGCAAAGGTCATCTGGAACATCACAAAAAGCGTCTCCGGCAACTTGGTATTCGGTGCCAGCGTGTGTGTCGTGATACCCTTGAGAAAGACCGCATCAAAATTCCCGATCCAACCGCCAACGCCTCCTTTGAAGGCTAGGCTATAAAGCCCAGACACCCAGAGCAACGACGCCATACACGCGATCCCCGCGCATTGCGCCATCACCGAAAGCACATTCCGCCCCCGCACCAACCCGCCGTAAAACAAGGCCAACCCCGGCATCGTCATGAATAAAACCAAAGCCGTGGAAACCAAAATCCATGAGGTGTCTCCGGAATCCGCCACAGGAACGCCCTCCTGTGCCTGACTCATCATCGTTCCCAGTGCGGACAGCGCCAGCACACAACAGCTTGTTTTAATGGATTTTCTACAAAACATGCTTCAAACGCAGCATGTTTTATTCCAAATCCGGCGATTTGCCGAAACTTGGCATCCCAATTGCTCATTAACTTTAATACACTGGTGCCACGTCCTGATTTCCACCACCGCCAGACCCCTGCATTTTCTCTTTGGTCCAAGTGAAAGCCACCTTGCTATCGCGATAAAGTCCGATGCAGGTATTGCAAGAATTCAAGGCAAACAACGTGGCAATCAGTATGAAGAGCTTCATGCCCGTGCACTACCGTTTTTCAATGGTTTTGAAAAGCTAAAAATAAGCATTTCCAAAATAAATCGACTTTTCAGGCAAGACCAGATCCCCACCCATGCTGATCCGGATTTCTTTTAAACCTGACGATCACCCATGATCCCATGGAAGAAAGAACGCGACAATTCGTGAAGTAGAAGGATCCGACTCAATTCGTATTTCCGAAAAACAAGATGAAACACCACCCCTTCAACAACCCCTTTCCTGTATGCTCGATTGCCGCCGCCGCGATCTTATCCTCCATCACATGCGCCCATGCCATGGACGTCGGCAAACTGCGCTGCGAATCACTCACCAACCCGCTCGGAATTGACGAAACGCAACCCCGATTGAGTTGGGTTGTCGAATCCGACCAGCGCGCCCAGCACCAAACAGCGTATCAGGTCGTTGTGACTTCCGATAATGAAACCCTCTGGGATTCCACAAAAATCGTTAGCGGCGAGACCAGCCATATCGCCTACACTGGCAAGCCATTGACCTCGGAAATGCGCTGCTCTTGGAAGGTCAAAGTCTGGGATCAGGATGGCAAGGAATCCGCTTGGAGCCAACCGGCCACGTGGACGATGGGATTGTTGCAGGAGGCCGACTGGAAGGCGGAGTGGATCGGTTACGACAAACTCCGGAATGTGATCGTTCCCGCAGCCCCCAAAGCACAGGTCCTACCGCCACCGGCGTATCTGCGAACCGAGTTCAAGACCGGCAAGCCAATCACCCGCGCCACCCTCTCCGCGACCGGACTCGGCATTTTCGACATCCATTTGAACGGCCGCCGCGCGACCGACGATTGGTTCAATCCCGGTTGGACCGACTACACCAAGCGAGTCTATTACCGGACCTACGATGTGACATCGCTACTCAAGCAGGGAGAAAACAAATTCGAAGCCGTGGTGGCGGATGGTTGGTATAGCGGATATGTCGGCTACGGCAATCGACGCGACCATTACGGCAAACAACCGCACATCAAAGCCCGCCTCCGCATCGAGTATGCCGATGGCACAAGCGACACCATCGCCACCGGTCCTGACTGGAAAGCCGCCGCAGGGCCGATTCTCACCGCCGATTTTCTCCAAGGCGAAACCTGTGACGCCCGCATAGAACCGGGCAACTGGGAACCGGTCAACACCGGCGCGGAAGTCCACCCGGTCATCCAGGCGCATCCGGGACCACCCGTGGTTGTCATCCGTGAGTTCAAGGCCAAATCCATCAACGAACCGGTCCCGGGCAACTATGTGCTCGACCTCGGGCAGAACTTCGCCGGCGTCGCCCGCCTCAAAGTGACCGGTCAACCTGGACAAAAGATCACCTTGCGATTCGCCGAACGACTCAACCCGAATGGCACCATCTACACGGCCAACCTCCGCGGTGCCCGCGCCACCGACAGTTACATCTGCCGGGGGACTGGCGATGAGGAATGGACACCAAGATTCACGTTCCACGGATTCCAGTATATCGAAGTCACAGGCCTAACAAAACCACCGACACCGGACACCGTGGTCGGCCTCGCACTCAGCACCAACACTCCGGTTGCGGGCTCATTCGAGTGCAGCGACCCGATGTTGAATCAACTTCACAACAATATCTGTTGGACCCAGCGCGCCAACTTCATCGACGTCCCGACCGATTGCCCGCAGCGCGACGAACGCCTCGGCTGGACGGGTGACGCACAGGTTTACGTCCGCACCGCAACTTTGAACTCCGATGTAGAGACCTTCTTCCGTAAATGGCTTGTCGATCTGATGGATAGCCAACGTGCCGACGGCCAGTTCCCGTGCGTCGCACCGCTGAAGGTTGCCGGACCGGATGGCGGCCCGGCCTGGGCCGATGCCGGCGTGATCTGCCCGTGGACCATGTATGCCGCATACGGTGACAAGCGCATACTGGAACGTTGCTACCCGCAGATGCAGAAATTCATATCGTTCTGCAAGCAACGGTCAAAACCCGACCTAACACCCCCGGACAAGTTCCATTGCTTCGGCGATTGGCTCAGCATCAAGGCAGACACCCCGAAGGACGTGATCTTTCTCGCGTATTTCGCCTACAGCGTGCAGTTAACGGCGCAGACTGCGGAAGTGCTCGGCAAAAAGGAGGATGCCGCGCAATACCACAAGCTATTCGACGATCTCAAGACCGCCTTCAACAAAGCCTACGTCGCCGCCGATGGCCGGATCAAGGGCAACACCCAGTGCGCCTACGTCCTCGCCATCGCTTTTGATCTGCTAGATCCCGAGAAACTGAAACTCGCGGCGAAGTATCTGGTCGATGACATCGAAAGCCGTGACAACCATCTTTCCACCGGTTTCATCGGCACCAAGGACCTGATGCTCGCGCTGGCCAAGATCGGGCGCAACGACGTCGCCTACCGACTCCTGCACAACGACACCTTCCCGTCATGGGGATTCAGCATCAAACATGGCGCGACCAGCATCTGGGAACGCTGGAACGGCTGGACACCCGAACAAGGCTTTGGCGCCCCCAGTATGAACAGCTTCGCACACTACAGCTTCGGCGCGGTCTATCAGTGGATGGTCGAGAACATCGCAGGCATCCGCAGTGACGGCCCCGCCTACAAGCAGCTCATCATCGCTCCGCAACCCGGCGGCAAGCTCACCCACGCCAATACCCGCTATCAAAGTGTGCATGGTGAAATTGTCAGCAACTGGAAACTCGAAAACCGGAAGCTCACAATGGACATCACCATCCCCGCCAACACCACGGCAACTGTTTGCATCCCTGCGAAAAACGAAGGCGTGGTTATGGAGTCGGGAAAACCCGCCGCAAAAGCCAGTGGTGTGAAATTCCTCAGAATGGAAAAGGACCGTGCGGTTTATGGGATCGGATCAGGCGTTTACAAGTTTGAGAGCGTGAACGAATAGGGTTAATCCAGACAGCAGACATGAAGGTTCCGAGGCCGATGGAGGCTTCCGGCGACAATGTTATTTAGCGGAATAAATCGGCGGGTTGCCTCCGCAAATTTCAGCACCACTGAAAAAATCGGATCAGGCGAACCGTAAAGGCAAAGCCAATCGAAAGTGCCTGATGAAAAACAAGTTCCTGATCCCCGCAGCCGCCCTAGCCGTGGCGTTATTCAACCCACTGCCATGTCAGGCGGAAGTGCCGTCAAACGGCCCTGTTTACTATCATCAGGCAGTGCCCGGAAAACCGGTGGTGCATGAGTGCGAAGTGGCGGTATATGGCGGCACCCCGGCCGGTGTCACCGCAGCCATTGAGGCTGCACGCATGGGCCGCAAGGCCCTGCTGATCTCCTTCAACCGGCACGTCGGCGGACTGACTTCCGGAGGACTCACCGCCTCCGATCTCGGCAGACAGGAAACCATTGGAGGTCTTGCGCTTGACTTCTACACACGTCTCGGTGGCAAGACCAATTTCAAAGCATCCACGGCCGAATCGCTTTACCTCACGATGCTCAAGGAAGCGGGTGTGACGGTGCTCCTTGGCCGCTGCCTTGATTCGGTCGAAATGAAAGATATCCGCATCGTTTCCTCAACCATGGAGACGGGAGAGACGATCAAGGCCGCAATGTTCATCGACGCCACCTACGAAGGCGACCTGCTTGCGGCGGCCAAGGTGTCATACCGAGTGGGACGTGAGCCACGGAGCGCATTCAACGAATCACTTGCCGGCCAGTGGCAGGAGATCTCATGGAAGAATATCTATCAATTCTGCCGTCTGCCGATCAGCCCGTATGTGGTCCCGGACAACCCGTCGTCCGGGCTGTTGCCGGAAATCTGCCCGGAAAAACCTGGGGCTCCGGGAGAAGGCGACAACCGGGTGCAGGCCTACAACTTCCGCATGAACCTCTCGAACATTGAGGGTTTTATCCCATTCCCCAAACCCAACGGTTACAATCCCGCCCGTTACGGCCTGCTGGCACGCTTTCTGAACTCCGATCCATCTATCAAGTGGACGCTCAATTACGCCACGCAGCCGATGACCGACGGTCCGGTGCAGATGCGCAATGGCGATTCTAACAACGCCGGCAGTTTCTCTTCCGACTACGTCGGTGGCAACTATCTCTGGCCGGATGGAACCTACGAGCCAGGCTCATTCTCCACACTGCCGCCAGCGCGTCGGGGATTGAAAATGCCCCTGCACCAGCTTTACGAACTGCGCGAGAAAATCTACCAGGAACACGTCAACTATCAACAAGGTCTGATGTATTTCCTCACCCACGACCCACAGGTTCCCAAGAAACTGCAGGAACGGGCGGGCCGCTTCGGTCTCGATCCGGACGAGTTCAAGGAAACCGGGCATTGGCCACACCAACTTTACATCCGTGAGGCCCGCCGCATGGTTTCCCCATACATCGTGACGCAAGATGATTGCGAGTCGAAACGCGTGGCGGAGGACTCCGTCGGCCTCGCATCCTACTCGATGGACTCCCACTTCTGCCAGCGCGTGGTGGTGGAGGAAAACGGCAAACCGACCGTGCGCAACGAGGGCGGTTTTTCCCACCCCTCACGGAAACCCTACCCGGTGTCATACCGGGCTATCGTTCCCGATGAAGCCGAATGCGCCAACCTGCTGGTGCCGGTCTGCCTGTCGTCCTCACACGTCGCCTACGGCTCCATCCGCATGGAACCGGTCTTCATGATCCTCGGCCAAAGCGCTGGTGCCGCCGCAAGTATCGCGATTACCGACAAGATTTCCGTTCAAAAGGTGGACTACACCAAACTGAAGGAACGGCTGCTCGCCGGTAAACAATGCCTGTGAAAAACAAATTTCAACACAACCCTTGATGATGAAAATGAAAAGAATGAAAACCATTGTCGCTGCGACCGTTTGGTCGGCCGGTCTCCTCAACGCCGCGGAACTCCATGTCTCCCCCGCTGGCAATGATCAAAATACCGGTTCCAGAGAGAAGCCGTTCCTGACCATCTCCGCCGCCGCCAACGTCGCACAGCCAGGAGATGTGGTGACCGTCCACGCCGGCGTTTACCGCGAACAGATCAATCCACCACGTGGCGGAACGTCGGACACGAACCGCATCACCTATCAGGCCGCCCCTGGTGAAAAGGCCACAATCACCGGTTCGGAAAAGGTGAAGGGCTGGGAGAAGGTTTCCGGTGACACCTGGAAAGCGATCATTCCTAACAAATTCTTCAACGGTTTCAATCCATACGCCGACCGCATCCGCGGCGATTGGTTTAATCCACAAGGCAGGCAACATCATACCGGCAGCGTGTATCTCAACGGGGAATGGCTCACCGAAGCCGCAAGCCACTTGAACGAAGTGCTCGCGCCTGCTGGCAAGACGCCACTCTGGTTCGCAAAAGTCGATAACGCAGAGGATAGCGATTATTTATTCAACCTTTCTAACATCACCGTCGGCGAAACGCGCGTCGAAGCGACGGCGTTTACAGGCAAGAATGGCGAGCTGCATCCGGCCGCTTGTTCCGAAGGCGGCCAGTGCATGGGGTGGATCCGCTCGGGCAGTTGGCTGAAATTCGACAAGGTGAATTTCGGTGCCGGTGCGGACACCATGAACTTCCGAGCCACATCGCCAACCGGTGGTGGCAATATCGAGATCCACGCGAACAACGCCGACGGCGAATTGCTCGGCACATGCAAGATCGAAGATACCGGCGACTGGAAAAAATGGCAGACGTTCACTGCAAAAATCAAACCGACCAGTGGCGAAAAGAACATTTGTATCGTATTCCGTTCTGGCAAATGCGCAACCGACAACACGACCCTCTGGGCGCAGTTTCCCGGCGTGAATCCGAATGATTCCGATGTCGAAATCAACGTCCGCAAGACCGTATTCACACCTGAGAAACCCGGCATCAATTACATCACCGTGCGTGGATTCACGTTGCGCAATGCGGCCACAAACTGGGCTCCGCCGACCGCCGGACAGGTCGGTTTGATCTCGGCATACTGGAACAAAGGCTGGATCATCGAAAACAACACGATCAGCCACTCGGTTTGCTCCGGCATCGCGCTTGGAAAACACAGCGACAAATTCGACAACACCTCGGCGAACTCCGCCGAAGGCTATGTCAAGACGATCGAACGCGCCCACGCCCATGACATCCCGTGGACAAAAGAAAACATCGGCCACCACATCGTGCGAAACAACACCATCTCACACTGCGAACAAACCGGCATTGTCGGCAGCATGGGCAGCTCGTTCAGCACCATCACCGGCAACACCATCCACGACATCCACATGCGCCAATTGTTCACCGGAGCGGAAATGGGCGGCATCAAGTTTCACGGTGCGATTGATACCACCATCAGCAACAACCACATCTACAACTGCAACCGCGGAATCTGGTTGGATTGGATGTCGCAGGGCACACGCGTCTCCGGAAACCTGTTCCATGACAACAATACCAATGAAGACATGTTCTTGGAAGTCAATCACGGCCCGCTGCTGGTGGATAACAACATCTTCCTCTCTCGCGTCAATATCCTGGACGTCTCCGAAGGCAGCGCGTTCGCACACAATCTGTTCACGGGAAAAATCCTGGCCGACCCCGAACGCAGACGGGACACACCATTCCATCCGCCCCATAGCACCGAGATGGCCGGTTTGCTCAATATCCAAGGCGGCGACAACCGATTCTATAACAATGTTTTCGTCGGTGATGGCACAACCGGCAAAGACTCGTCCAAAGACGAGCCCAAAAGACGCTCGCAACGCGGTTACAGCTACGGCTTGTCAATGTATGACTCAAGGGAAGCACCGCTGCAAACCGGAGGCAACGTCCACTTCAATGCGGCAAAAGCCTACGCCAAAGAGACCAAGCCGCTCATGATATCCGACAAAAATCCAGACGTGAAACTCATCCAGCAGGACGAAAAATTCGTCTTACAAGTTGATTTCAGCGCGGAACTTAACCGGGCCGGTTCCGTGCTGGTCACGACCGATTTACTCGGCAAGGCCAAGACATCGAAAGTTGCTTATGAAAATCCCGACGGCTCACCACTGAAGATCGACACCGATTACATTGGTGCCAAACGCGACAAGAAATCCCCGTTTCCAGGCCCGATTGAAGTTACCAAGAGCGGACAACAAAATCTGCAAGTTTGGCCAAAACCCTGAGAATACCCAAATGAAGCGAGAATCACCCATGCTACCCATTTCCGTTTGATATGAGAAACATCCTATCCGCGATACTCCTGTCTCTAACTGCCATTCACGCCGAGACTCCAAAATTCCAACCCGGACAACCGTGGTTGGACGACAAGGGCGTGCACATCAACGCCCACGGCGGCGGTATCCTGTTCCATGAAGGCATCTACTACTGGTGCGGACAATTCATGGTCGAGGGCGCGGCCGGGAACGCCGCCCAGGTCGGCGTAAGCATGTATTCCTCGAAGGATCTTCATCACTGGAAAAACGAAGGTATTGCACTGCCAGTTTCAGATGATCCGAAAAGTGACATCGTCAAAGGCTGCATTCTCGAACGCCCGAAAATCATCTTCAACCGAAAGACCGGCAAGTTCGTGATGTGGTTCCACCTCGAACTTAAAAGCCAGGGCTACGGTGCCGCCCGCAGCGGCGTCGCGGTTGCCGACAAGGTCACAGGCCCATATCAATACCTTGGCAGCTTCCGCCCCAATGCCGGAGCCTGGCCGTCGAATGTGCCTGATAACTTGAAGAAGCCGCTTTCTAACGAAGAATCCGCAGCCATTTCCAAAATCCGCTTCAACGGCGGACTGACGCCGGATTACCCTAAAGAATCGCTTTTCCGCCTCCACCAAGAAGGCGGACAGATGGCGCGCGACATGAATCTTTTCGTCGATGACGATGAAAAAGTCTATCACATATATTCCTCCGAGAACAATGGCACGCTCCACATCTCACAACTCACCGATGACTATCTCAAACCCTCCGGGAATTACATTCGCATCTTCCCCGGTGGCTTCAACGAAGCGCCTGCGGTGTTCAAACATCAGGGCAAATACTTCCTCATCACCTCCGGATGCACCGGTTGGAAACCGAACCGTGCCCACCTTGCCAGCGCCGATTCCATCTTCGGCCCGTGGTCCGATCTCGGCGATCCCTGCGTCGGCACGGATGAACAAACCAAAATCACCTTCGGCTCACAATCCACCTTCGTGCTGCCCGTGCAAGGCAAGCCCGGCGCGTTCATCTTCATGGGAGATCGCTGGAAACCCTCCAATCC
This sequence comes from Akkermansiaceae bacterium, assembly GCA_903906515.1. GTDB lineage: Bacteria > Verrucomicrobiota > Verrucomicrobiia > Verrucomicrobiales > Akkermansiaceae > Luteolibacter. Next base: position 33,124 of record CAIVKO010000168.1, on the reverse strand, counting down.
CATCGACGCCCCCCACATCTGGCTCCCCCTCCAGTTTGATAAAAATGGAAAGCCGTTCCTAAAATGGTTAGATTCATGGGGTCTGGACTTATTCGACTCTGTCATAGAACGCTGAGAATCACGTATGCTCCACAAACTCAGATCCATCCATCACGCAACCGTCGGAAGCCGCTGGAACTCATTCACCGAATACGCATCGAAGACCGGCAGGTTGAAGATCAGGGATTTGGGGTTGTTGGCCATCCAGTTGTTGCTCATCACCCAGGTTTCCGGACGTGAGCCTTCTTCTGCATCACTGCCAACGGACCGTGGCCGGATTCGAGTCGTCATGATTCCGGATGCGCTGAATGCATCCGATCGATTGAAGGTATTACGGACGGACGCCGACACCCCGTTGCGCGCGGGCACAGCCTGGATCTGGTCCCAAGAACCGCAGGAACAACCGGATTCCTATTATGCCGATTTGAAAAAAGCGGGACTTAACTCCGTACGGCTTGTGTTGTTTGATGTGTGGTTGCACGAAGAGGGTCACAAAAAGGTGGACTGGACCGATGCGAAGTATCGCATTGCGATGTTACAGCGGATCAATAGGGCGGTTAACGCGTGTTCAAAAAACGGGCTGTATGCCATCATCAACGCACACAACCGGGTGCCCGGAACCGTTCAGAAGTATGATGAAAAACTCAATACGGATCTATGGACTGCCATTGCCCCGGCATTCGCAAATCGCACCCACGTGATCTACGAGTTATCCAACGAGGCGCTCGCCGGTCCAGGCAAGGACGGCGTCTTGGAACCCGCTGCAATGGAGACTTTGAAAGCCATGGCACGCGTGCACAAAATCGCCCGCGCGATGGCACCGAATACCCATTTGATGGTTTTGACCCCCGCTGGCATTTCAGGTTGGGGCACCACCACGGCCATGAGCAACCTGACGAAAAAATACGAAAAACTCACAGGTCTGATTGATTGGTCAAAAACCTCGGTGGCCTATCATCTTTATCATGCCGACGTGAATTTGTTTCCGAACGCGGAAAACATTCGCGCATTCCACAAGGATTATCCCGGTTGGCCTTCCGAAAACAACTTTCCAAAAGGGTATTCTGAAAAGCAGTTAGGATTGCAGGAGGGCGACCGCGAGCGTTCCGTCCAATATGGCTCCGATGAATTCATCATGCAAACCTGCGAGCGTCTGGGTTTGGGCTGGAGCCAATGGCAGATCAATGGCCCCACTCAATTCCAGCACAACTGGCCGATTCTTTGGAACGCGGCAGTTGCCAAAGGATATGCGTGGAAAACCACCGAAACACCTGCAAAAAAACCGTAGGAGCAATCGCACTGCCGATTCACCAAGGAAGAGACAGCGGCAGAACGTCCATAGAGGCCGAAGAGCTTGGCGCGGTAAGCTCGCGCTTGATAGGATCAAACACAAAGGGTTTACCACTGACAGGATCACGGGTGATGCGCCCGACATCATCTGCTACGATTTTGACACCGGATTTCTCCAATATCAACAAGTCCATCGCGGCTCGGCCTTGGGCGTTCACCACTGCCGATCTGGCGTATCCTTTTCTCCAGCTATCTAGTCCAATACTCAAGTCTTGCAGGATGCTACGTCCCTCCTCGGACAGTTTCGAGGTCGTACCGGGAGGCGGGAAGGCAGTATCAAAGTCCGCGAGTCCAAGCGATGGAAGCTTGGTAATAACATCATTTGTCCAAGACGAGTGAAGCCTTAAGACCGCTTCCGCATCCGGTATCTCACCTTGTTTCTCCATTTGCGCCAATAATGGAAACCCCATGAAATCCGCGCCAATCTGCCACTCGCCGCGCAGAAAGCGGGCGAACTCGGTGGTGGAGTAATCCCGCCGCCATAGTAACGCTTTCCAACGTGTCAAATTAGCTGATTTCCCCAGCGCAGGCAGCAGGGATTTGCAAACAACATTCTGGCCCGATAAATCGATCAGGATACAGACGGTTGCACCAATGAGCGAGGGAACTTCCACCTTCTGGAAGTGATCCGCGATATTTATGGAGACGGAGAAACAACGCAGCGCTTCCTCCTCGTCCCCTGCTACTACCGCCAAACGGGCTTTTAAGAACCCAATCTCCGCACATTGTTTCACAGCACGCGCTGAAATGAAGCCAACGTAACCCTCAGGCATTCCGCTGCTTGAGCGCGTTTGTAAATTTCCAATATATTGAACCTTCTCCACCACCTCGGAGTGTGCCGCGAGACAACGTTTCGCCACTTCCAGATCACAATCCGAAAGATCGCCTAAAATCTTTGCAAACTCCTCACTGATTGGCAGGCCACTATTCCCCAGATCGTAAAGCATCCTAAACCCGTTTTCTTCATAGGGCACCGGATGCTCGGTGATATTGAGCGCAGGAAACTCAATCAGGAATTTTCTCTTCCAGGATGCTGCGGTCGCCTTGGCCTTGGCGCGTTCGGAATCGGTCAGAGAAACTGGCTGAAGCGAAATGTGCAGTTTTTTCGCAACCCTGCGTAATGCATAGTTTCCATGCTTTTCAGAACCGAGTTTCTCAGCGAAATGATATACAAGCACCGCAAATAGGAAAGTCAGCACGCTCCACGCCACAATCTTGACCCACAAACGCTTTTTCATCAGAGGTTGAGTTGACAGATTTAACAACGAAGTCAAGCCGCGCTCAATACAGCATCTCTGAACTTCCTACCGCTGCCGCATCGGCACGAATCGTAATGGTCACTCCGCGGAAAACTTATGGATCAGGACGTGCTTGTAGGTTTCTCCGGGACGCAGCACGCAGGATGGGAAAGCGGGTTGGTTCGGAGCGTCTGGAAATCCTTCGGTTTCCAAGCAAAGCGCGGTGCGCTTGCCGTAGTTGACGCCATTCTTGCCAGGGATGCTGCCATCAATGAAGTTGCCTCCATAGAACTGAACGGCCGGTTGGTTCGTCGAAACCTCCATGACCCGGCCGGACTTGGGATCCTTGAGACGCGCGGCGAGTTTCACGCCTTCGCCTTTCGGAAGCACCCATGCATGGTCATAACCGGCGCCGAATTTCAAAGGTTCGTAGTCCGTATCCACGCGATCACCGATCACGGTGGACTTGGTGAAATCCATCGGAGTTCCCGCCACCGGCGTAACCACACCCGTAGGAATCATCCCCGCATTGGTGGGCAGAAATTCAGGTGCGTTGAGCATCAGTTCATGATCATTGATCAGCGTGCCGGGATCACCTGATAGATTCCAATATGTGTGGTGCACGATGTTGAGGATGGTGGTGGCATCGGTGGTGGCGATGACTTCCCATATCAACTCGTTCGAGTCGTTGAGCGTGTAGGTGACTTTCACGGAAAGGGTGCCGGGGTATCCTTCCTCGCCATCCTTCGAAACATAGGTGAACTCCACGCTGTTGTCCGCAACGGGCTTGCCGGACCAGACCGCTTTATCAAATCCCTTGAGGCCGCCGTGAAGGTGACAGGGAATGCCGCCGGGATCATTGTTGGTGACCAACTTGTATTCCTTACCCTCCAACGTGAACCTGCCGTCCTTGATACGGTTTCCAAAACGACCGATCGTCGCCCCAAAGTAACTGGTATTGGCCAGCCAGCCTTCGAGCGTATCGTATCCATGGGTCAAATCCGCCATTTTCCCGGACACATCGGGCGTTTCCATCGAAACAAGAATGGCTCCGAATTCAGTGACCCTGGCCTTGAGGCCGTTCTTGTTGGTGAGGGTGAAAATACCGACTTCCTGTCCGTCCGGCATTTTTCCGAAGGACTCCTGCTTCACTCCTGGTGTGGCGCTCATTTCGGCGGACTTTTGACACGATGCCATTCTTTTGACCAGCGCGTAAATTGCTGTGACGATATTTCGGGTCACCTATCGGCGTTTTTTTGGCGATTGCATTTTCTCGCTACCATCACTATTTCCAGTGGTATGGAATCACTCACTTTTCGACCTCTCTACATGGAACGCGTCTGGGGAGGACGCGAGTTGGAGCGTGTTTACGGACGCACCCTGCCCACGGCAGGCCGACCCTACGGCGAATCCTGGGAAATCGTGGATAGGGAAAACGAGCAGTCCGTGGTGAACCATGGGCCGCTCGATGGAGTGTCGCTTCATCAGCTTTGGACGACACGACGCGAGGAGATTTTTGGTGCCGGATATGAGCACCACGATCACTTTCCCATCCTCATCAAGGTGCTCGACGCGCGCGACGACCTCTCGATCCAGGTTCACCCACCGGTGCATCTAGCCGCTAGCCTCGGCGGTGAACCCAAAACCGAAATGTGGTATATCGCCGATGCGGATCCGGGAGCCAAACTCTACGTAGGTTTGAAACAGGGCGTAACCCGCGTGGATTTCGAACAGGCGATCACCAACGGCACCGTGGAGCAATGCGTGCACGCCATCAATCCCGTGCCGGGCGAATCAATTTTCATCCCGTCGGGTCGCCTTCATGCGATTGGAGCGGGTTTCCTCATCCACGAAATCCAACAGAATTCCGACACCACCTACAGGGTCTTCGATTGGAACCGCTGCGGGCTCGATGGAAAACCGCGCGATCTGCATGTCGCGGAATCCCTCGCCAGCATCGATTTTCAGGATTTCGAACCCGCCATGGACACGCCGAATGGTGAAAATCTCGCCACATGCGCATATTTTTCCACAGATCGTCGGTCCATCGTCGCCGGTCAGACGGTTTCAAATCCCGAGGCAGACTCATTTTCCATCGTTTCTGTGGTTTCCGGATCCCTGAAAAGCACGGATGGGCGCGAATTCACCATGGGAAGCTTTCTGCTGCTTCCCCGCGCTGCAAAACCACTCGTAGCGTCGAAAAACTCCAACGTGCTGCAAGTCACACTGCCGCGTTAGACCGCATGGATGCAAAGTAGTTTGGATTTCTAAAATACCACCAACCACTATATATGGTGGTTTATAGAAATTTCCATACCGTATCCTGTGTGAATTATCACAGGAGATTGCGATGAGGGGTTTCAGGGGCTAGCTTTTCGAAGCCCGCGTCCCTCTCGGGTTCACCCCTAACCTCCTGTCTGTATGTATCTCAAAACTCTGGAAATCCTCGGCTTCAAGTCCTTCGCGGACAAGACCGTCTTTGAATTCGCCGAAGGCGTCACCGGCATTGTCGGACCAAACGGCTGCGGCAAATCGAACGTCGTCGATGCCATCCGTTGGGTGCTCGGCGAGACCTCGGCCAAAGCCCTGCGTGGCGGGGAAATGGCGGATGTCATCTTTAACGGCACCGAAAAACGCAAGCCGCTCGGCATGGCGGAAGTCACTCTGACGATGGCGGATTGCGAGGGCCCACTGAAAGTCGATTTCAACGAAGTGGCCATCACCCGCCGGGTTTTCCGCGACGGGCGCTCGGAATACCGGATCAACAACACACTTTGCCGACTCAAGGACATCCACGACATGTTGATGGACACAGGCATCGGCCGCACCGCCTACTCGATCATGGCGCAGGGCCAGATCGACCAGATCCTTTCCTCGAAACCCGAGGAGCGCCGTGCCGTGTTTGAAGAAGCCGCCGGCATCACGAAATTCAAGCGTGAGAAAAAGGAAGCGCTGCGCAAACTCGAATACACCGAGGCCAATCTGCTCCGCGTTTCCGACGTGCTCGCCGAACAGGAACGACGGATGAATTCGCTGAAACGCCAGGTCGCAAAAGCCCGCCGCTACCAAGCGCTCGCTGCGGATACCCGGGTACTTGATACCCACCTCGGACACCGGAAATATGTCGAACTCACCGCTGAACGCGATGAATTGCTCACTTCGATCCGTGGGCTGGAAGTGCGTGATACCGAGTTGGAAAGGCAGCTCCCGGCCAAGGAAGAGGCAGTCTCCGAAGCACGCGCCGCCGCCCGCACCTTCGAAGGTGAACTCGCGGAACTCCGCCAACACCTCAACGAACACCGCAACGCCCTGAACTCCGCCGCAGGCCGCATGGCATTCAACGACGAACGCAAGTCGGAACTCGATTCCCGCATCCGCCAAAACCACGAGGACATCTACGCCACCCGCGAAAAACTCGCCCAACAGGAATTCGATTTCATCGCCGCCAACGAATCGCTGGATCAATTGAACCGGCTCATCGCCGAAAAGGAAATCCAACTTGCCGACGAGGAAAACCGCACCAAGGCCACCCGCGAGGAACGCGAGCGCATCGAAGCCGCCCTGCGCGAAACCCGCGGCGAGGCAAACCGTTGCCAAACGGTGATCGCCACCATGCAGGCAAAGATCGAGAGCGCCCTCTCCCAACTCGAAGGCACCCGCGAACGCGCCCGCCAACTGGCCGATGAAGAACTCCGACTGAATTTGGAACTCGATGAATTCCGCGCCGAACAAGCACGCATCGCCGGCGATGTCGAAGCCACCGGTTCCCAACTCTGCGATCTGGAAGAAGCCTTCCAAAGCGCCGAACGCACCTATCAGCACACCCGCGGTGATCTGGATGCCGCCCGCACCGCCGCTATCGAATCTAACAAAATCCTCGCCCAGCGATCCGCACGATTTGAAGCCGTCCGCCAACTCGTCGAAAGCGGCGAAGGCTTTGAAAAAGGCACACGCAACGTGCTCCAAGGGCTTGGTCAACCGGAACATTTCAAACCCGGCATCCACGGTGCGCTCGCATCGTTTATCGAAGCGGACAACGCCTGCGCCCGCGCGATCGAGGCTGCTCTCGGAACCCACCTGCAGGCGGTGCTCGTTCAGGACCAATCGATTGCAGAGTCCATCATTGAACGCCTCACCGAACGCCAACTCGGCGTTGCTGCGATCCTCCCGGAATCGTTCATCCCCCACTCTGCCGGCACCCAGATGCAGGCGCTGCCGGAAGGCGCCACCGCATGGGCGCTCGACCGAGTGAAGTCGGACAAACGCATTGCAGGCGTCATCGAACGTTTGCTCGAGCACGTTCTCATCGTGCCTAACATGGCCACCGCCCTGCGCCTGCGCGTGAATCACCCGGGCGTCACTTTCGTCACCCTTGCAGGCGTGATGCTTAGCGGCGAAGGCATGCTGCGCGGTGGCACCGCCGCGGAAGGATCGACCTCCGTACTGGAACTCCGCAACGAGGTGCGCAAGCTGGAAACCGAAGTTGCCACCCTAACAACCGCCGACGAGACCGCACGCAACCGCGTGACCGAACTCGAAGCCCGCCTCGAACAACAACGCGAGGACGTCGAAGTTTCCCGTGAGCGCCTGCAACGCCAGAAAGTCGAACTTTCCACCTTGCAAGGACAACTCAGCCTCGCCACCCGCGAAGTGGAGAACTTCGAGACCAAGGCCGAAAACGTGCGTTGGGAACGCGGCGAACTCGATAACCGCGAGCGCGCCGCCGCCGAAGGCCGCGAACACATGGAGAACGAACTCGTTTCGTCCCGCGACCGCTTGGAAGCTTTGGAAAACGAGGCCCGTCGCCTGCAATCGGAATCGGATGCCGTGGTCCTCCGCGAGCAAGATCTCAACGTCGCTCTCAACGAATTGCGCACCGACCTCGCCGTGGAACGCCGCGCGAAACAATCCGCCGAGGAACAACAAAAACCGATGGAGGCCCGCCTCTCGGAACTTCGCGAAATTTCCATCCGCCGCGAAGCCGAAATCGAAACCTTCACCCAGCGGATCGAAGCCGCCACTGCGGAAAACGCACGTCTCGCCGAGGAATGCGAAACCCACCGCTGCGAAGCCGAAGACCTGCTAACAGAAATAGAATCCCGTGCCGAAGGCCGCGCGATCCTGTTGGAAGCCATCGAAACCGCGGAAACCCAACTCGCCGCCGTCCGCCGCGACCACGCGAAGGTCGCCGAACAAAAAGGCCGCGAGGAAGTCGCCGCCACCAAGCTCGACCTCCGCCTCGAAAGCCTGACCAATTCCATTCAGGAACGCTATCAAATCGATCTCGCGGCTTTCGAACCCGACGCCCACGCCCTACTTGCCAGCATCACCTCGCAAAAGGCCCTGCAGGCCCGCAGCGGACGCCAGGTGCTCGTCACCAACGACGAATCAGACGGCAACGCCGATGACGACGACATTCCGACCATGGTCATCGATGGCACCGGCTCCGACGAACTCGAACTCCCCGGCGATCCCACCGGCGAACCGGACTGGACCTTCGTCGAGTCGATCGTCACCGACATCAAGCGCCGCCTCGACGCCATGGGCCCGGTCAACCTCGACGCCATCGAGGAATACGACGAACTTGAGGAACGCTACACCTTCCTCAAGAACCAGCACGACGACCTCGTCTCCTCCAAAGCCGAGCTGCTGGAAGTCATCGATCGCATCAACACCGAAACCCGCAGGCTCTTCTCCGAGACCTTCGCCCAGGTGCGCATCAACTTCCGCGAGATGTTCAAGGAACTCTTCGGCGAAAAAGGCCAGGCCGACCTTACATTGTTGGATGAAAACGATCCGCTGGAATCCGGCATCGAGGTGATTGCCAAACCACCCGGCAAGAAACTCCAGTCGATCACACTTCTATCAGGTGGCGAACGTTCGATGACCGCGGTCGCGCTGTTGTTCTCGATCTACATGATCAAGCCCAGCCCGTTCTGCGTGCTCGACGAACTCGACGCCCCGCTCGACGAATCCAACATCGGCCGCTTCGTGAAAGTGCTCGATCGTTTCATCGATCGCTCGCAATTCATCATCGTCACCCACTCGAAACGCACCATGGCCCGCGCCGATGTGATGTATGGCGTGACCATGGAGGAATTCGGCGTGTCGAAACCGGTCGGCATGAGGCTTACCTCGTCGGAAAGCGGAAAATCCAACAAAGACAGCGCCAAATCCGCCGCCCAAAAGGCCGCCCTCAGCCTCGACGCATGACGCGCTGATCAAAGTTCTCCAGACAGGAGAGGGAAACCGGGGGCGGTGCGAATGATCCGAGTGGATCACCGCACCGCCCCCAATGGTTTGTAGCGGATAGGAACGATTGTAGCGGCGCTCTGTGAGCGTCGATGCAGAAGAAATGCACGGAGCCTCAAAGGTAGCGCGGCCTCGATGAGGCCGCACACAAAATGATCGCGAAAGAAAAGCCCAAATCAGATCCTCCCCGCTTTTCTTGGTATTCTACTTTCTCTTCACAGAAACATGCGGCCTCATCGAGGCCGCGCTACCTTTGTTGCTGCACACGCACCAGCGAGACGCCGTGACGAGGGACTTCGATTTCAAACTTGCTGTCGACAGAGCCCATATCTTTTTGCCGCCAGAGATCGCGCATCTGCGCTTTGCCGCTGAAGCCGATGTCGCTCCATGCGATGGAGATCTTTCGGGGATATGACGCGAGATTGAACAAACCCACCGCCTTCGACCCATCTTCGAGTTCCTTGACGAGCACGAATTCATTGCGCGTCTGGCGCAAGATCTTCGCCTGTTTGCCGAGCGGGTCCTGGTCCAGCTCGATGACTTCCGCGTTGCAAAGCACGTTGAGTGTGAATGGATCGAGCTTGGCCATGTCACCACTGAAAATCAGCGGCGCGGCCATGAGCGACCACATACTCATGTAACTGTATTGCTCGTTCGGTGTGAGCGTCGTTTTCTTACCTTCGCCCATGCCGTGTGCGTCACCGACCCAACCGATGAGGATGTAGTCGGGATCATTCCATGCGCCAGGCCTGGCGTTCTCCCAGTGGAGCGCATTGCTGAGGCCGATGCTGTAAAAGCCCGGCAGCCGCAAATCGCGTTCCAAACCGAGGTCGCCGGTGGTGCGCCAACTGTGACCGACTTCGCCACCCCATTTCCACACGTCACCCATGCCGTATTGGCAGAGGTTGAAAACCACGTCGCGATCCAGTTGCTGGAGTTCATCCCACATCAATTGATACGGCTTCTTCAGGTGTGCGAGATCTTTGCCGCCCGCCACTCCACCGTAGCTGCACCAGTCGTATTTCAAAAAATCAAATCCCCATTCGGCGAACTTCCGTGCGTCGGATATTTCGTGTTGATAGGCTCCAACGTAACCGCCACAGGTCCACGGTCCTGGCGACGTGTAAAGTCCCGCCTTGAGTCCTTTGCTGTGGATGTGATCGGCCAGTCCCTTCATGTCGGGAAAACTACTGTTAGCCAGCACCGCTCCATCGTTGTCGCGATAAGGTTCATCGCCTTTTTTCTTCATCCAGCAATCGTCGATGTTCACATATTGATAGCCAAAATCCGCCATGTCGCTCGCGATCATCTGGTCCGCCGCATCGCGCATGGTGGCCTCGGTGACGCGGTTGTAATGAATGTACCAACTGTTCCAGCCCATCGGCGGCGTGAGCGCGAGCTGGTTGCCGACGACGATGCGGAATTCGCGCTGGGATTCGCCTCGATCATTCTGCGCGATGAGGGTTACGGGAGTTGTTCCGGCTGCGGAAATTTTTCCGGTGATGACGCCGCTTTGCGCATCCAGCGTCAGTCCTGTCGGTAGGTTTTTTGCGGAAAAACGAATCGGCCGCTCGCCGGTGCAAGGAATGCGATAGAGAAACGGCGAGCCAGGGCGCACGGCATAAACCTTCGGCCCGTTGATGCGCGGTTCGGCTGGTGCAGTCGGCGTGAGCACCACCGCTTCCTCAGCGGGAGAAACGTTCTTCACCGTCTGCGGAGCATTACCGGAAAATTCAAACGTGGCATCCGCCCAGTCGGCATGATCGTGATTCACGCCGTCATCGGTATCGGTGACCTCCAACGTAAGCCACTTGACGCCGTCGAGCTTGACGCGACATACACGCGGAGGCTCGCCCCATTTGCAAACGCCGCTGCGCCAAAGCTCCTTCTCATCGCTGGAAACAATGAACTCGACCGAGGCCTGCGCGTCACCTGCACCGGCATCTACGCCAACTTTAGCGCTGAACCATGACGTCTTTCCATCGAGTTGAAGCATGACATAACTATCCGCATGTGTGCCGACACCGTGTTCAAACTTCACATCGCCGATTGAGAGCGGTTTTTTTATGATCGAAAGATTCTTCTGCGGATTGTGACACCCCGCACTCATGGCGGTGAGGTCAAGTTCGTCCAAACGCACCGAGGCGGCATGGGTGAAATGCGCAGCGCTGAAAATGGCGATGGCAACAAGTTTGGTGTGGACTGATTTCATGGTCTTGATTTAGGAAAATGGAGCTTGCGAATCTTGAATACTCGGGATCAAACGTCGCTTATACGGGCAAACATCGGGAGATGTTTCTTCCTGGGCACAATTTGCGCAGTCTCTTTCCACGATCCACGTCCCTTAGAGGCCGCCTGAACATTGCAGCAGGCAGGGACCGATCCTCCGGGCGGTCCGCGATTACGGATCATGAACGATCAGCCATGATTCGATTATCAAGCCTTCTCATGATCGCGCGCGTTCTCCTTCCATTCGCCGGACCGCCCGGAGGTCGAGTCCCTGCCATTGCAACCACCCGCTCCTGCCAATTTCGGGGCTATCTCTTTGCACGGGTGGATGGCCGCGCTGTGGGCCGCAACATTTTCCTGGATGGCAATACCTTCAGCGATAGTCATTCGGTTGACTCCAATCCCTTTGTCGCAGATCTCAGCGCGGGGGTGGCCGTCAACATCAAGAACACGAAGCTAGCCTACGCATTCGTCTACCGAACGAAAGAATTCAAAGACCAGGAAGACACACAAATCTTTGGCACGGTCTCACTGAACTGGACGTTCTAACGATCCTTATTCGGCTACGTCAGAGCGATCCGCGCAGCACGTGTGCAAGTTCGTCCAAGCGTTTGCGCGCGCCTGGCCCGGTTTCATGGGGATCAAAACGGATTCTTTGATGTAAGTCGATGGCTTCAGTGACCAACGGTCTATCGGCATATTCATGGGTAGCGCGAATGATCCAAGCCGCATAAGGTTCACCCGCAGGCCGGGGGCCGATCATTCGGCGGATCATGGGTTCGAGTTCATGCAATGGGGTTTTTTCACTCGGCAAAAACTGCATGGTGCCGGTGTTGTCATGCGATATGACCGATCTTGACCGCCACAACCGGACCATCACGAATCCGGCGAGACCCACGCCAATCGTACCTATGATCATGTTGATGATGAGTTGGTTTGCGGGTTGCGTGCGCCATAGGAAAAAATCCTCACGCAGACGTGTCAAAGCATCATCCATACGTTGCCAAACGCTGGTTTTCGGGAAGTCGGTCGTGAGCCAATTCGGCGGTGTGGGATCGAAATCAAGCCACTTCGATCCATCCCACACACGGCACCATGCGTGGCCGTGCGTGCCGCGAATGATGAATTCCTTACGACTCGTATCATACTCAGCTACGGCGAATCCCGTGGAATATCGCGTGGGTATACCTGCCTGCCGCAAGAGCAGGATGGCACCCGTGGCAAAGTATTCACAATGACCGGAGCGAACTGTTGTTAAAAATCTCACCATCGGACTGGTTACCTTGTCGCCGCCCTCTCTTCGGCGGATCGTGAGATGTTTTGAATATTGAAAATTCTGTTGGAACCATGTCCGCAGTTTTGCGAGAGTGACAGGCATTTTATCCTCGGAACTCAAGCCGATCTCAGCCACGAGAACGCGCAAGGCTTCGCTATCACCAATCGGAACACGAAGGTCTTCCCGCAGCAGTGGTGGCAGGTCCGGTTGTGTGCCGCCGCGCCAAAAAACAGTACCATTGAGAACCGGATCTTTGGGAACCACACGGATGGTTCCAAACGTGTTGCCTTCGATGCGTTCCACCTGGAAGCCGGAAACACAGGCCACATCACCCGGCAAAGGCAAAGGGTCGCCCACGGATACCGACCCTCGCAACGTGTATGCGGGCAGCGAGGGAGTCATGCTAACAATATCTGCAATGGATGTGGGCGTCGCTTGTGCTTTACTGCGGGTTGTCTGATAGAACAGATCCTCACCGACAAGCCGGTTTTCAAGGTTCTCAAAATCGAGATCCGGAGAACGCCTGGCTTGCCACGACGTGCCCACAAAGGAATTGAAAGTCGCCGTTCTGATCAGTTGCGGCGCGGTGCCGCGCACCAACCGCAGTCGCCACTGGATTTCCGGAGATAAACTCACATCTCCGGTAGAACCTATCATCGTGCCATGGAAGGTTGGATCAAACTTCCCATCACCTTCCGATCCGCCTCTTACAAGAATATCTTCCAACCGGCGGATTCCGCGTTCTCCAACAAAACCTCCCATGCCCGCAAGGACCAACACCGGCAACAACACCCGCGCCCGGCATCGACGCATGGCGATGATCCTCCACGCGCACAGGACCAGCAGTCCCGGAATGAAAAAGCGTGCATCAACATTCTTGTCCACGGATGCCGCTAAAAGACAGAGAAAAAAAGTCACATTTCCGAAATGGAATGAGCGCGTTTCCATCGGCAGGCCAAGCCGTTCCGACCGTAACCGGTTCCGCCGGGCGAAGTAGGAAATCGTGCTCAGCGGAATATCATCCCTCAGCCCGTAGGATTGCACGAACTGGACCGGGATGATCAATACGGGTATCCACGAAAGAAGATCCGGCAAGACCGTGTAACGGCTTCCTTCTATCAAAAGCAACACAACTGTCACCACGATGAGCAGAGTGGCAAGTTGCCAGGCTCGCGCGTAACCAGTGTCATCGAAATCCCACCGCAGACGGAGCCAATACCGGGCCTCTACGATCAGTGCTGCCAGCAACCCGATCCACGGACGCCCGCTCATGACTCCCCAGAACAGCAGGCAACTGCCTAACAAATATCGGGGTGGTGGATGGATTTTATTCATGATGCGGATTTAGGCGACGGGAAGTCGGCTTGGGAGATGACTCAGTGCCCTCTCGATGTTGGCGGCATCCATCCAGATACCGGGCAATCCTTCCGGGCGAGGACCATGACCGATGGCCAGCACGGTGAAAACCACACGGGATTCACGCAGTTTTGCGAGAAATTCCTCACGCGCATCGTCCCAACCGTTGAGGATGATGACGCACGAGGTGAGATCGGCCGCGTGCTGCTGGACCAATCGTGCAAGCGCATCAAGTCCACCACCACCACGCGATGGACTCACCCCGGCGAGAACCTCGAGGAGTTTCTCCGCCCGCTCAACTCCTCGCCCTGCGGTGACGACATGTGCGCGGTCATTTACAAACATTAAATCTAGCAGAGTGTCGCCGGTATCGAGCGACGCAGCGAACGATGCCGCCACCGAAACGCATTCTTCAAAACCCGCATCATGGCGGTGTGTGGAAAGCGTGTCGAGCACAAGACCGTGGCGTGGGTAAAATGTGTCCTCCAGTTCCTTGACAATCGGACGTCCCATACGCGCCCAGCTTTTCCAGTGGATCTGCCGCATCGGGTCACCCGGGCGATACTCGCGCAATCCGGTGAATTCACCGGAGTTGCCGATCGCATTTGTGTTCGATTCACCGCTGAGTTGGAAGGCAGCTGCACCTGGCAATTCGATGGGGGGCAACCGGTAGCGGCGCGGCAAAACCGTGACGGTGGCCGGCGGTGCCTGCACGCGGATGAACGACTGGAATAAATCCATCGGGTCCGGCAACTGCAGGCGCAGTTGATCTAACCGGATCACCCCGCGCCGCCTGGGTGTGATTTCCATCATCAGTCGCATGGATTCTCCAGGTTTGAGGCGGATCTCGGTGGATGATACACCACCATCAAACAAGCACTTGCGCAGGACTAGCCATTGCCAACGATACCATGAAAATTTGCGATCGAACGCATTGCGGTCATCCTCGCCAGGTTCTCGCATGTGGATGAAATCATCGCGGTCCGGTCTCGGATCCGGCACGTTTTCCAGGAGCCATGCCCGTGCGATGGATCTCCGATGGATGTTGGTAACGTTGACGAAATACCGCAGAGGCTGCCCCATTGCGGCGTGACGCGGAACCTGCCGGACCGCTTTTAACCTGGCACGGCGAAAAAACGCCAGCGGCACACCCAAAGCCATCATCACCATGCTGATCGAAAACAACTGATAGATCGCAGGCCGCCTGTGACCTGCGGCTAGGCACGTGGCCAGAACAAACACCATTCCGAGCGCGAGACCCGCAGGGCGAATGCGGTGGGTGAGGAAAAAATGTACCCCCGTGGAACGGTAATACGTGCCATGCAGCCAGAGACTCCACGCGTCCTTACGTGGGAGCGCCCCTTCTTCCAGATCCGCCGACCGTTGATCCTCCATGGTTTGTTAGAATGGAACAGGTATGGTTTCCAGCAGGTCCGCCACGATCTGGCGCGCGCTCGTCCCGGAATACCGGGCTTCCGGGGCAAGCACCATCCGGTGCGCGATCACATCCGGTGCGATGAGTTGGATCACCTCCGGCGTGACGAATTCCTCACCACGGAACAAGGCCATCGCTTGCGATACCTTCATCAGAGCGAGCGATGCGCGGGGACTGGCGGCAAGTTGGACTTGTGGATGACCGCGTGTGGCACCAACCAATGCCACCGCATAATGGCGGAGTTCGTCGCGGAATCGGATCGCTTTCACCGCCTCCATCAGCGCGATGATGTCCTCCCGTTCCGCGACGGATTCCAATCGATCCACGGGAGCCTTGTCTGCATGGTCGGCAAGAATCTCCGCTTCCTCGGCTGCACTCACATAGCCGAGCGCGCATTGCATGGCGAATCGGTCCATTTGCGCTTCAGGCAGCGGATAAGTCCCACGGAATTCCACGGGGTTCTGCGTAGCAATTACGAAAAACAAGCCATCGAGATCGTAGCGGGTCCCGTCGATGGTGGCCTGACGTTCGCCCATGGCCTCCAACAAAGCGCTCTGCGTGCGCGGCGACGCGCGGTTGATTTCATCGGCGAGCAAAATATCGGTGAACACCGGGCCCGGATGAAAACGGAATTCCTGCGTGCGCGGATCGAGCACTGAAATGCCAAGAATGTCGGATGGCAGCAAGTCGGGGGTGAATTGTACCCGCTTGAAACGCGCCCCGCCGATGGCTTTCGCGATGGCTTTCGCGAGTGTGGTTTTTCCCGTCCCCGGATAATCCTCCAGCAGAATATGCCCGCCTGAAACCATGCAGGCCAGCACGCGCCGCACCACTTCGGTCTGCCCCCGGACGACAGAACTAACAGCGGCTTCCAGTTGACGGGCGGTTTCCTGAGGTGTCATGAGTGGATTCTATAAGGTTGGGGTGGAACTGGGATGTTAGTTGGCGGGTGTCCAAATCATGCACCTGATTCCGGAAAACGAAAGCCCTCAGATGGGTTTTGGACAAATTTTAAGATTTCGGAAAATATTGGAACCGCAGCTTGTGACGCACCTGACCGCTATCAATTCAACCATGGGGAATTCAATCTTACACTCATCTTAAATCTTGTAGCCCAGCGTTCCGCCTGGCTTCAATAACACATTCCACATACCCACATGCAGTCTTATTGGGCCAGTGTGACCCATTTACAACTTCACGCCTCACGCAGTCCGCTGGCGATCGGCAGCCTCGCCGCACGAATGGCTGGAAAAAGCCCGCCAAAAAGCCCGATGGCGATGGCAAAGCCGAGCGCCTTGACCAACAGCACGGGAGTCACCTCGAAGGCGAAGGTGACCTGGCTGAACGTCTGCCAGTTGATGGTGGAGGCGCGGTAGCCATTGAAAAGCAGATAAGACGCCCCCCCGCCCAACGCACCGCCCACGATGGATAACAAGACAGATTCAACCAACACCGAGAAAATCACCGGTCCGGCCCCGAAACCAAGTGCACGCAAGGTCGCAATTTCACGAGTGCGGGCGGACACAGCGCTATACATCGTGTTAAGCGCTCCGAAGAGTGCCCCGATCGCCATCAAACTGGCAATGAACACGCCGATGGTGGTGATGAATTTGGACACGACCGTGGATTGATCCGCATAAAAATCCGACTGTCGAATGACCTTGACGTTGAGCTTAGGATCCGTGGTCAACGCGTCCTTGAACGGTTGAAATGCCGACTCTGAAGTGAGTCTGGCATACACCGATTGCACGCTGTTCTCGCGGTGATAGGCCGGTTGCAGCACGGCGGTGTCCGCCCAGATCTCGGACTCGGCGATGCCACCGCCTGCGGTGAACACCCCGACAATCTCCCACTCATTCCGGCCGACCTTGATCTGCTTGCCAACATCCAGCCCGGCAAACGCCCGCGCCGCACCGGCACCTACGATGATTTCATTGCGTCCGGTTTCAAACTTCCGACCTTCCACGATCTTGATGTTGCCGCGGACTTCGAAAGCCCCTTGCTCCACACCACGCAATGGCACATTGGCGTCGGTCCCGGTCGAGCGCTTCGGCAGGTTGATGATGACAAACAACTCCGCCGAGGCAAGGGCGCCGCCGGGTCCGCGCGCGATGCCCGGGGCGTCGCTGATGGCACGGGTGGACTCGCGGTCAAAGCCACTGGTCATCTCGGTATCCGATCCGGCACGCAGCACCACTGCTACATCCGGTGAACCGGAAACCGTCATCGCACGGCGGAAACCATCAGCAATGGCTAACACACCGACGAGCACCCCGACCACACCCGCAATGCCGATGGCCGCGGTCACGGCTGCGCCCTTGCGCTCCGGCAGCGAGTGCAGATTGAAAATAGCGATGGAGAAAAACCGGAAAAAAAATAACATGGATCGGTAATGGGACGGGAATTCAGGCGACTCTTCTCAACGCGCTGGAGATGCTCAAGCGCATGGCTTGCCATGCTGGCAACAACCCGGCGGCGATGCCCAGCGCAACGGCTAACAGAGCGCCCTCGACAAGAGTCAGCGATGGTAGATAGAAAACCGGCAGCAGGGATGGCACGGGATTTCCCGAAGCGATGATCAGCCACGAGACACCAAGACCACCAAGACCGCCGAGAACAGCGATGAAACAGGATTCTAACAAAACAAGAACCATCACCCTCAGGTTGGTGAATCCCAACGCCTTCAGCACGCCGAGTTCCGCAGTGCGCTCCCTCACGGACTGCGCCATCGTATTGCCGGCCACCAGCAGGATTGTGAAAAACACCGCACCAACCACCGCCATCACGATGGAGGCGATGTCGCCCACCTGTTGGGCGAATCCCGCCGCAAACGCGCCTTCCGGCTCGGTCTTGGTTTCGTAGGGTGAGTTGGCGAATTCCGCATCGATCTTCACGGCGATATCCGCCGACTTGTCCGGATCGGCGATCTTCACGGCAAACCAGCCGACCTGTCCCTTTTCCTTCTGACGGGCCTCCTCGAAGTAATCATAGCGGAAAAAAAATCCGTTGGTGTCGGTGCCCTTTTTCGCCCCCTCGTAAATGCCGGTGATTTCAAACTCCCACTGCGTCTGACCCGCAGGCTGCCCCCAGATCGGCGATTGCAACGGGATGCGGTCGCCGATCTTCCACTTGAAACGATCCGCCGTGACGCGGCCGACGATGGCACCGGTGCGGGTGGAGAGCCACGCCTTCTTTTCCGAATCCTTCAAAACGAACTCCGGAAACATTTCAAGAAACACCTCCGGTTCCACCGGCATGTTGGGGAAGAAGTTCTTGGGATCCTGATAGATTCCGCCAAACCATGTGTGGTGGCAGACATCGACCACGCCATTGATCCCCTTGATGCGCGCCTTGTAACTTTGCGGCAGCGTTTGGATCAGTGAGACCTTGTGGCGCGTGATCAGGCGGTCCTGCCCAGCCATGGTCACCCCGGCGAGAAACGCCTCCTTGATCGCACCAAGGAAGGCAAAAAGCATGAATGCCACGAAAACCGAAAGGAACGTCAGTGTGGTGCGCAGCTTCCTGCGCTTCAAACCCGCCCAAACCAGAGGAAGAAATTTCATGATGTCAAAATTGCGAACCGCCCGCGGAAAGGCCGCCGGTTCATACCCGCCATTGAGCCACAGCGTGCACCCGCAAAGTCATCTTTGTCGGGAACATGTCAATTCCAAACAGACACAAGTTCCCGCTTCATTCCCCCGGAAATCATGTCATAATACCGACTGTTGAAGCTCCGCTCACCAAAGTTCCGGCGTATCGCCCGTTATCTCATCGCCGCTACGCTCCTCGCGGTGACGGTTTGGTTTATCGCGCCGTTTTTCGTGGAGATCCCCAAAGAACTGCTCGAAAACCCGGACGCATCACCAGTGATAGTGGATCGCCATGGCACGCCGATTTCCCACCTCACTCTGCCCAATTCCACACGCTCCACCCCGGTTTCAGCGGACCGACTTCCGGCAGATCTGATTGCCTGCACGTTGGCGGCGGAGGACAAACGCTTCTACGACCACGGCGGTGTCGATCTCATTGCTACCGGTCGCGCCACACGCGATCTGTTTTCAAATCACCGGGTGGTTTCCGGTGCCTCCACCATCACCCAGCAACTTATCAAGATTTCGTCCCCACCCGCCAAACGCAACGCCTTGACAAAAATCCGCGAATCGCTCGCCGCCCGGCATCTTGAAATGCAGTGGAACAAGGAGCGGATCCTCACCGCCTACCTGAACCGCCTGGACTATGGAAACCTGCGCACCGGCACGACCGAAGCCGCGCGGTTCTATTTTCAAAAACCGCTGGACGATCTCTCACTGGCCGAATGCGCCCTGCTGGCGGGACTTCCTCAGGCACCATCGCGACTCAATCCGTTGCGCCACCCGGAGCGTGCGCTTGCCCGGCGCAATCTCGTCCTCCAACGGCTATCCTCAACCGGACAAGCCGACGCCTCCCGCATCGCCACCGCTCTGGCAGAACCTGTCAACCTGCGACCGCTCATCGAGTCACAACCTGCCCCATGGCTTGCCGCGCTCACACCGCCATCATCGTTAGATACACCGGAGGACGATGCGCCATACCCCGCCAGGGAAATCCGTACCACCCTCGACCTGGCCATCCAACGTGACAGCGAATCCATCGTTAGAGAGGAAACCTCCAAACTTAAATCCGCCAACCTCCGGCATGCAGCGGTGGTCGCCATCCACAATCCCACCGGGGAAATTATCGCGCTGGTTTCCTCCGCGGATTGGAACGACCCACGCGGCGGACAATTCAACGGCACGCTTTCACCGCGCTCGCCCGGCTCCACGCTCAAGCCATTCACCTACCTGCTGGCCATGGAACGCAGACAGCGCACCCCGGCATCCATTCTAGCAGATATCCCCAGCCCGTTTCGCACGCCACAGGGATTGGCTCTGCCGGAAAACTATGATCGCGCATACCGCGGCCCCGTCACACTGCGCACCGCCCTAGCGTGCTCACTCAATGTGCCCGCCATGCGCGAGCTCAACGCGCTCGGCGGCCCCACCCCACTGCACGAACTCCTCACCACCCTCGGACTCACCACCCTCGGCACGGACTCCAATGCCTACGGACTCGGACTCACCATCGGCAACGCCCCCGTCAGCCTGCTCGAACTCACCAATGCCTATGCCACTCTCGCCCGCAACGGCCGCCACATCCCGCCGGTTCTTTTCCCATCAACCACCTCACCTCCATCCTTCCAACTGCCGTTTTCCGAAACCTCATTTTTCCTAATCGCAGACATTCTATCAGACGCTGCGGCACGTGCCCCTTCGTTCCCTCCGGGCGGACATCTCGATCTTCCGTTCCGTTGCGCGGTGAAAACCGGAACCTCATCGGATTTTCGCGACAACTGGTGCATCGGCTACACCCCGGAATTCACCGTGGGCGTGTGGGCGGGCAATTTTGAAAACCAACCGATGAAAGGCATCTCGGGCGTCACCGGAGCCGCGCCGATCTTCCACCGCGTCATGGTCCGCCTCCACCGCGACCATCCGCCGGCATGGCCGCAGCCCCCCGAAAACCTGACATCCATCACCATCGATGCCCGCAATGGCAAAATGATTTCAGCCGATCCCAAAAACCCGCACGCCCGGAAAGATCTGGTCCCATCCACAGAACTCCCACCCGTCGCGATTCCCAAAGATTACGACCCATCCGGAAAAGCACTGCTCGATCCCACCTACGCCGCATGGTTCGGCGGACGTCAAAACCTCCGCCGCAACGAATTGGAACTCAATCCATCACCGGCACAACTTGAACCCCTTAAAATCATCACACCGGCGGACAACGCAATATTTTTGTTAGACCCGGAAGTTCCCTCCGGCACCAACCAACTCCGCCCCGTCACCAACCTTCCCGGCACCGCCCTCTGGTCATCCCCCACCCTGCAGATCCGCCAGGCCACCCCGGAACCTGTCATCCAACTCACCCCCGGCACCCACACCCTCACCGCCACCGACCCCAGGACCGGCACCACGAAAATCATCACCCTCCACGTGAAAAACCTGTGAGCAGAGTCCCAGAGCCTGTCTTAAAATGGCAGGGACCCGACCTCCGGGCGGTCCGGTGCATGGGGTGATAATGATCATGCGAATGCATGATCTATGCAGCCATCCATTCTCTTTTCATTTTCTATACTCAAGGACCGCCCGGAGGTCGGATCCCTTCCATTTTTCAACCTGCCTTCAGGCTTTTTTGTTACGGTGGAAGAAATCCGCCCAATGATACTCCCATACGTGGAGCCATGGGTGCATTCCGTGTTCATCGGAGGCCATATAGGCGGAATAGGCGATTCCGGCCAGCCAAGCCGCCGGAACCAAGATCAATGACAACCCGAAGGTACCGAACACCAGCAGCACGGCGACGAAGCCGATCAAGATGTTGCCAAAGATCAGAATACCAAAACCGGCGAGGTAATGATGTTTGTAGAGGTGACCCAGTCCGGGAATCACACTCATGATGGCCGCGACTTTATTACGGTCCACTCGTTTCCATGCTTCAAGGATCTCGTTCATGGCGTTGTGTGAGGTTGTTATAACTCAATAGCACAATGTCACATCCCCCCACATTGGCAAGATAAAAATAGCAAAAAACGCGGATCCACCTCTGGTTTTGCAAGGGATATTTCAAGATTCACAATCCGCGATCCGGACTCCATAGTCCCCGCCAGATGTCTTACCGCACCTCTCCGTCCGACCTCGAAGGCCTGCCGCCGGGTGTTCCGCACATCATTGGCAACGAGGCGGCCGAGCGCTTTTCGTTTTACGGCATGAAGGCGGTGCTTGCGGTGTTCATGGTGCAGTATCTGCATCTCATGGACGGCCGGAGCGGATCGGTGATGAATGAAGCGGAGGCGACAGCCAACGTCCACCTGTTCAACGGTGCCGTTTATCTTACCCCGTTCCTGGGTGCACTGCTTGCCGATGTTTTCGTCGGGAAATTCCGCACCATCATCGCCCTCTCGCTGGTTTATTGTGCCGGCCACGCCGCCCTCGCCTGCATGGGGGTGTTTGATAATTCCCCATGGTGGCTCATGGCGGGCCTGGGATTGATCGCACTCGGTGCCGGCGGCATCAAACCCTGCGTCTCAGCCCACGTCGGCGACCAATTCGGCAAACGCAACGCCCACCTGCTGCCGCGGATTTTCAACGGCTTCTACTTTTCGATAAACACCGGTGCCTTCGCCTCCATGCTGCTCACTCCATGGCTGCTGGAATGGTATGGTCCGCACCTGGCATTCGGCGTTCCCGGCCTGCTGATGCTGCTGGCCACCGTGGTCTTTTGGATGGGCAGGCACCGCTTCATCCACGTTCCGCCCGGTGGCATGGACTTCGTCCGCGAATTATTCAAGGGCGGAGGTCTTGCCGCGCTGTTCAAACTACTGCCTCTCTATCTGTTTGTGGCGATGTTCTGGGCCTTGTTCGATCAAACCGGCTCGACATGGATTTTCCAGTCCTACGACATGGACCGGCGCTTCCTCGGTTTCGAGTGGTTGCCATCGCAGGTCCAATCTCTCAACTCGGTGTTCGTGCTCGTGTTCATTCCGATTTTCGCCTACATCATCTATCCGGCCGTGGACCGGATATGGAAGCTCACTCCCTTGCGCAAGATAGGCCTCGGCCTGTTCATCATGGTCATCTCGTTCGCACTGGTCGCCGTAATCCAACAATGGATCGATCATGGCCAAAAACCCAGCATCTCCTGGCAAATCCTCGCGTTCGCACTGCTCACCGTATCGGAGGTGATGGTCTCCATCGTCGCCATGGAATTTGCCTACACCCAGGCTCCAAAAACCATGAAATCCCTACTAATGTGTTATTACCTCGGCTCGGTCGCCATCGGCAATTTCTTCGTCGCCGGCGTCAACCACTTCATCCAGATCCCCGACTCCGCCTCAACGCAATTGACGGAAGCCATCGCAAAACTTCCTGCGGACTCGCGCAAGACCTCGCACTCCATCGTTCTCCCCGGATACGACAGCATCACCGGCACGGACGACGATCTCATTCAACAGATAGCCGACGGCGTGCCCACTGCCCTGGAGATTCCCGGACAAGCCGCATTCGATCACGCCGCCGATATCGTCGAACGCGAAGTGAAGGAAAATGGCGGCAGTTTTCCCACCGAAGCCACCCTCAACCCCATGTTGAAAAACCTCCGTGATCCGTGGGACTCCCAGATCCGTTATGAAATTCTCAATTCCACCAGAATCCGCCTGATCAGCGATGGCCCGGACCACAAACCCGGCACCTGCTGGGACATCGGACTGGTCGTCGATCTAACACCACCCACCGAACCCGACGCGGCATCCTGGACCGACAAACTCCATCCGCCAAAACCCTGGTTAGAACGGCGCAAACAACAACTCGGCATCCAAACTGAGCACTCCACCACCACCGACACAACAAGCGACACACGCACCGCATTTTCAGGCGGACAGACCCGCCTCCATGGAGCCGCCTATTTCTGGTTTTTCACCTGGCTCATGCTCGGCACCGCAGTCGCCTTCATCCCATACGCCCTGCTATACCGGCCCAAAACCTACCTACAGGATTGACCGATTGTTATTCCGCAGCGGCTGACGTGAATGTCACCTTGGCTATCTGCGCCAAGCTCAGAGCATCAAAAACATCCATAACGCGCTGATAGGTGGCGCGCTCGTTAGCATCGATGGTCACGAAGACATCAGATTTGGACGCAGTGCTGCTCTCACGCAAATTGTTAAGATTGCTGGCCAACTCGGGCAGATTCCTCATCTCCGGCGAATCCACAGGATCTTCGTTCAAATAAACCTGTCCGTCGTCTTCAACACGAATGATAATCTCACCGGGTAAAACAAGCTGTTCTCCTGGAGGATTCGTGGGGGAAGGAAGTCCGATGTTATGGTTTTTCTCCACCTTGAGCGATCCGGCCATCACCATGAAAAACAGCATGATGACAAACACAACATCGATCATCGGAGCGATTTGAAATCCCAGATTCACTTCTGACGTTTTTTTTGCATGGGTGTCGTGTTTCATGGCAATATGGAGTTAATTTGAACCTAGGGGTATTACCTTGATGACAAACCTATCCCGACTCACCGGTAGGTCAAGATCAAACGACCCAGTCTCAACAATAATCCTCCGCCCTCGCGCTGAGATCCCTCAGCAGCCAGCCGCAGAATGCGACCACCCCAACGGTGATACCCGCCAGCACCGTAAAACCGCTACGGTAGGACATGTGATCGAACAAGTATCCGGTTAGGATCGGCCCACTCGAGTTCGCAGCGATCATGCAAAACCCCAACAACGTAAAATGCCCGGCCCGGTGCTCCGGTTGCGGGATGCCGCTGGTCAGCGCGTTCATGGCCCCGGAAAATCCGCTGTAGGCCACCGCAGCCAACCCGGCGGCAGCGAACACACTGCAAGTCCCCGGAAACGCGGCCAGCAGAATGAACCCAAGACCCGCCGTCCCAGCCCACAACAACAACGACGGACGGGCACCCCACTTGTCCGTCAACCAACCCGCCGCCGGACTCAACGCCAGCCTGGCCCCGGCTGCGGTCATGCCCAGCCAAGCCGCCATCTGCGCCTTGAAACCCAGATCCCGAAACGCGAACACGCTGGAAAATACCGCAAGCTGACCTAACAGCGGCGACACCAGACACACCGCAAGCGTCACCCGCAGGAACCGATGATCGCGGAAAAACGCCCGCCACATGTCCCTGCCCCACGGTGTCGGTGACGCCTCCACCGGCGTCGGCGGCTCCTTGGCCAGCAAGACCGCCGCATCGGCCACCTGGCACAACAACCAAGCCAACACCAACAAGGCTCCGTAGGCCTGCGGTTTCGGCAGAGCCGTGAGCATCCATGCTGCCACACCCGTCGCCCCAAGCCCTAACAATCCACCCAACCCGGCAGACACCCCCGCCAGCCGCCCGCGTAGACCCATCGGAATGCACGATGTGAAAAACTCTTGGTTCGGCAGCCCGCCGAACCCCGCCGCAATCTGCCCGATCAGCATCATCCATACGATGAAGGCCACCATCTCCGCATCTCCCCCCACACCGCCGAACCACACCGCAGCCCCCACCAACCCCAACGGCAACAAATAGAGCGAGTCCGTCACAAACAAATAGACCTTCTTGTGACGGAACCGCCGCGTGATCCATGGCGAGAGAAACATGCCCGGCAAGGTCGCGATCAACACACCCTGTACAATGCCAATCTCGGCGTTGCTCGCCCCGTAATGCACCAACAGCGGTTGCAACACCACCACCACCTCGGACCAACCCATCGCAAACACCGACCCCATCCACACAAGGCAGATGAAATTCCTCCGCACATCCCGCGCGCTCAGGTCGGCAGGACTCGTCAATGGAGCATCCATGAATGGGAAGTTATCATTTCAATCATTGCTTCGGAGTGTCGGTCTGTGCGTCCGGCGAATGCCCGACGACCGTGTCAACCCAGCGCTCGATATCCTCCCAGACGGCCCCATGCAAGGATTGGTTGTGCTTTGCCCCCGGAACGAGGATCAAACGCTTCGGCCCGCCCAAGCCAACGAACACACGACGGGAGTGGTCCGGCACGGTGTCCGTGTCATCCGCGCCGTGAATGAGCAACACGGGAACCTTGATCATCCGGGCCGCCAATTCCGGACTCACCGCTTCCATCTGGAATCCCCCCTTTCGCTCGGCGAGTTGGATGGCTTTGCCGACATTACCCGCAGAAATGAAAAATGGAGCCCGCTCCTTTACCACGGTTCTCAGGTCGGAAAACACTTCCGCCGCGACCACTGCCGTAATCCTCGGATCAACCGCAGCAGTCTGTAGCGCCACCCCAACATGCCGCCGCAACGGGTGCAGAATCAATCCTGATGCGATGGCTGGCAGTTGGATCGCAACCACACCTATCAACAGGAGCACACCCGCTCCGAGAAACATCAGTCGTATTTTGGCACGCTTTGTCATGTTCTTGAATCACCGTTGCATAACGATGAGTGCAACTGCGGCCGGATGGAAGCTCGAATTCAGTTTGAGAACTTATCGCCTTCGGATGTTATGTAAGAAGTCGATTTCAGGCGCAGGACAAAAAACTCAAGGAGCGGCGGATTGCCTTCGGCCATGCGAGGTGCGCTTCGCGATTTGAGAAGGCTCGCTATCGCTCGCTCTGCATTCCGATCCGCCGATGTCCATGAGCTTCCAATTAGTGCGCGCGAAGCTAAAAAGCAGGCAGGGATCGTCTCTCCGAGCGGTCCGTGCGAAAGAAATGCGAATGAGTAAATCGGAACGGCTATTAATTCTCTCTCCATTCACGCGGACCGCACGGAGTGACGGTCCCTGCCTTGCAAACTCGATCAAACCTGCTGCGACGCGGGTATCGGCGGTGTTTTTCTTGCAAAGAATGTTTTCCAGTCCATCCGTGCAGTTAGAACCATCAGCAATGCCAGCGTGATCACGCCGAGCACGGAGAGGGTGATGCCCGTGAGTCCGTCGATGAAGAACGACGCGCTGAAAAGAACCAGATAAACGGATTGCGCGGGCAGCGCGATCTGGAACAAACGGTTGCCGCCGACCGCCCTGAGGTACCCGCACACCAGCAGCAGCGATGTCGCCGCGGAGATGCAGAAGCTCGTAATCAGCGGCAGCAGATCGACGAGATAAGCGAACAGCAGATGAAACGCAAAAAATCCGGCAGCAATGAAAAACACATGCATCGGGTGCAATGGGATCCCCTTGATGCCACCAATGAGTAAAATGATCGTAACGAAGAGCAGCAGCGAGACAGGCGCGTAAAACGCGATGCGCGAAGCCACGGGTCCGGCGTTTAGGCGCTTCGGCATGTCCATGCCGATCTCCGGAGCGGCCAGCACATCCGGATAGTTCCAAACAAGCGTGTATCCACCCGTGTCCTGCGACCGATCCCCCGGCGAGCCGGTGCCGACCGGAAAATTGATTTCCTCAAAATTGGTACGCATGTTCAGGTTGAATCCTGAAATGCGGCGGTTGTCGGGAAACCGGTATGTCCAACTGTTGGTTCCCCGGGTTTCATATTCGGCGTGCAGGGTAACCGAGGCAGATGCCGGAAACACAATGGCACGGGTCACGACCCCGTTGGGCCCCGGGACTTCCTGCTGCGGGTTACTCTTGTCACCGAGACGATATTGGAAATTCTTCAGTCCCGAGGTGTTTTCCGGAAGCGGGAATGAAATATAGAATGTCTGCGGGATTTTGGTTGGATTAGTGAACACATAGTCACTCTTGAACCCCACATCATAGGTGCGGTGCCAGAGAAGACCGCGCCGCTTCGGATCGTAATCGAGAGCGACCTCAATCCTGGACGAGGATGGCTGCACCACCGCGCGACCGCCCGGGGCATTGGGAGTCTCAAACCATGCTTGCGGGTGCAACTGGGAAAGCTCAGGTCCCCACACACCGGAAACTTCGCCATGCATGGCTGCGGAGGATTCATTGGTGCGATGGGAAAGAGCAACACCTAACACAAACCATGCGACGGTGGTGCAGATGATAATGGCGATGGAGGATAAAAAATGAGTGATTTTCATGATGTGATCGGTGTTGGATGATGTGTTCAGCGATTGATGTCGGCACGTTGATAGAAAACATGGATTTCCGGGCGTTCGTCCCGACACAGGTTTTTCACCAGCGATATACGCGACGGATTTTCTCCGGACGGAATCCTCGAACGCGTGAGGTTCCCCTGGGTTTCCGCCTGATACCCGGCCGGCAGATCGAGCACCCAGCACAGCTTGTGAATGAAGAGAGGAACTTTCGGCAACGAAAGCGTCACCGTGCCCTCAACGGGATCAAACGCCGTGGTCCGGCCTGTGAATGTGCAAATCAACTTGGAATTTCCGTCATGCGGCGGCAACGAAACCTTGAGATTTCCATCACCAAGATCCACCGGTGAGACCGGCTTACCATCGAGTTCACAAGACAGCAGTTTCATGCCCTCCGGAGTATCAAAGGCGAAATCCAACAGATCTTTATGTTCGATCATGAGGGTTCCTGTGGCCAACATCGCTCCATCCGGCTCCATTTTAAGCGCCCACTGGGCCTCGTTGGCCACACCCTCTGCCGTGGCCGCGACGGGAACCGACTGAATGGATAGATCCGCTGTGGCTGTGGCTTCGAGAATACGACAGGTCATGCCTTTCAATGATGATGCAAGCTCCGGTGCCAGCCCCTGAGGCGTCAGAGAATCGGACAGCCCTTTCGCCGAATACGCAAGCAGGGGCGAGGTGGTGACGATAAAACGGCTGAGAGTTCCTTCTCCACCGGGTGCCTGGAGATGCCATGTGCGGTCAAGCGGACGCAAGGGCATGCGATAGCCAATCATCACCTGCCGATCGAGAACTCCACGAGTCTTCCAAACAAGGGAAACGGCAAGCGCACGGTTTTCACCACGGGTGGTTTTCACCGGGGAAACCAGATCATCACCGGCGACCGTGACGTCGCGTGCATCGGGCGGCAGCGACAAGGTGGCCTCGACGCCGGAACCCGATGCTGCGGACGCACGGGCAACCACCTGATAAACGAGCCCATCGTCCGTGGGGGTGACCAGCGCCTGGTGTTGCCATGCCCATTCCGATGGCTCGGGTGGACGACTGGCTTCGCGGGTTTCCTGTGGATCCAACAACCGGAAAACCAGTGACACTCCATTATGGGAAAGCGGGCGCACCTGACCGCGGATGAGCACTTCCTCCTTGTCTCCGGTGCACAGAATGATCGATTGATCCGCAGCGATTTCCCCCACTTCGAGAATGGCCGATGGACACGGCGGCAGGGAAAACCGGAAGGACCCGCCAACAATGACTGGCAGAAGTCTCAGTTGCAGTGTGCGGACGCCATTCCGATCGACCGCGAGGTTGAGGGATTCTTCACTGACGATGATAGCCGCGTCCTTCGGATCCTGTTTTTCGAGAGAAACATCCCCTGCGATCAACGGAATGAGCTTGGCATCATTGCTGAAACTGGCCGTTCGGAAGTCGGCATCGATCAACGGAAGGTTTTTCTCAAACGAAATCCGGAGTCTGGCAGAGAGCAGCGCCGGGGCGATGACGGGAGCCTTCGGTGATTCCGGTTTGTGTTCGGCCCGGGTGAGAAGTTCCTTGAGTTCCGCGTAGGGAATGCGGACTTCCGCCTTATCCAGTGATTGGCCGTAAAGCGCCGGAGCGATTGATAGAAATGTTATTCCAAGAAGCAGTGTACGCGTGGTCATGCATGGAGTGATCCACCATGACCGTGAAACGCCGATGAAGGTTCTGTGAAAAAGCGGCGGATTTTAAAACTCATACGTCGCACGCACACCGATCACCTGCGGGTCTCCGGGCGAGCCTGCCTGAATCTGGGAGTTGATATACGTGTAATATTCCTCATCCAACAGATTCCGTCCGAACACGGCAACCGTGAAACCCTGCCTCGCATAACCGAACTCCGCGTCCCAGCAACCATAGGAACCCTGGCGGTATGCGCGATCGTTGGCTTCGTTGAAATACGTGGAACCCGTCAGCCTCACCGAGGATTGCAGATACAAACCGTTCGGAAAATCATAACGGAAACCCAGAGAACCGGTGAACTCAGGCACGAAAGGCACCTTGTTCCCGTCATAATTCACACCCGGCAACAGGGGATCCTGATAGTCGTCGAATCCGGTATTCACATAACCCGCACCAGCCTGCACGGTGAGACCGTCCACCGGCTGCCACTTGACCTCGGCCTCCAAACCGAGCGATGTCACCTGATCCGCGTTGACCGTGAAATAATCGGTCGAAAACATGTCCGGACGATTCACCTGATAGTTATGAATCCGGTTCCAGAATCCGGTTAGCGAGAATGTCAGATGGTTCGCTGGCAAGGCATACTCCGCGCCCACTTCGTTGGTCCATGCGGTCTCGTCGTCATAGCTCGCCTGCGCGGGTGTGCTGGCAAAGGCCGAAAAACCAGCGGGTTTGACGCCGATCGCACTTCTGGCAAACAAGCGCATGCTTTCCGACAGCACATAACTCGCGCCGAGTTCGGGAGAAATATAGCACTCGCCCATGCCATCGTGCACCGGAAAAATGGGGGGTGGGAATGGGCTGGTTTTGGTGCGGTCGATATGCGTGTCCACATACTCGAGGCGGGCACCCGCCATCAGCTTCAGGCTGGCGTTGACCGCGTATGACGCCCGGCCGTAAGCCGCAAGATTCCATTGATCGAGCCGATAGTTGATACTCTCTGAAGGCCCGCCAAAAACCCGCAACGTATCACCACTGCTCGACTGATCCATAAAGAATACACCCGTGCGCCATGACCACGGACCCGCATCCTCGGGAGACTCCCAGCGGAATTCCTGAGTCCATATCTTCTGATCCTGAACGATCCTCGAACTCATGCCATTTACCGGAGTGTTGAGCAAATCCAAATCCACCACGCTCGGATCGAGCTGCCAGTTCTGCCATGCGGTGATCGACTTCAGCGTTCCCCAAGCCCCCTCCTTGGTCCAGTGCAGCGAAACCTGCTGGCGTTCGATCACGGATTCTCCGGAGATGTCGGACGCCACTTCAAAAGGATCGGGACTAACTAACCGGCTAAGCCGCTGACCGCCGTCGTTCTCCCGTTCCGCCAGGATCCTCAACCTCCACTCGGTATCCTCCGTGGGTTTCCAATACAAATTCGCCAGCCCGCCGGAAATCGACCGGTCATCCGGATGATTGCCCAAGGTGGTGTTGTGCATAAACCCATCGCGCTCCTGATGGTATAGCTGGAGGGTCTGTGAAAACCCGGCACCTAAAGGACCGCCCGTCCGCAGGGATGCTCCCCACGAATCATAGGACCCGTATTCGGTACTCATGAAAAACTCATTGTTTTTCCCCGGCCTCGGAGTTGTCATTTCGATCATCCCAGCCGCTCCATTGCGTCCGTAGGTCGTTCCTTGGGGGCCCCTGTAAACCCCGATGTGATCCATCGCCAACAGACCGGCGGGATAACTCGACACTTCACCCATCGGCACATCGTCCACGACCATGCCGACCGCAGGCGGCGAAAAGAACAGGGTATTGGCGGAGCCACGCATGCTGATGATGTCGCCATATCCTCCGTTGTCACTATTCACGACGAAAAGGCCTGGAGCGATTCCTGATAGATCCGCTACCGACTCAACCTGGAAAAATTCGAGATCCTTGGAAGTCAGGACGGTTCCCGAATCACGCGCGGCGTTGACCACCAGCGGATCGAGCTCCTTGGGTTGTGGCGCGGCTTGCGATTGCATCGACAAAGCGCTTGTGAAAATAAGAACGGAAGGAAATGAAACGGCACACTTGCAACAATGGAACATGACGAATGATATATTGGTTTGGTATGATAGACGACGGGAAAAATCAAAGTTTGTAGCACATCAGCTTGTCCTGCTCGCGCAGATAGAGCAAACCGCCGGAGACCACGGGATAGGCCCATGATTCGCGGGCCTGGAACTTCGGCATGAACGATCCTTTGACGCGGAATTCCTTGGGTGCAGCTTCTACAAGAACCACCATGCCGTTCTGATAACGGAAAATGACATGACCGTCCGCATAAGTCACTGCGGCGGACCCATTGCCCAATGATTTTCCGGGTCCCCACATCACCTTGCCGGTCTTGATATCGATACAAACCGGGTCCCCACCGTTCTGTTTGTGGCCGCAATAGATATATCCGTCCACCAGCACCATGCCGCCGTGATGGTTTTGTAAGACATCGGGTTTGAGGAAATAGACTTCCGTGGCCTTCACTCCATCACCGTCTTTTTCGAGTTTCACCAAGCCCGCGCCGGCACCATAGGCGCTGGAGCTGAACACATGATCTCCAACGATCACCGGCATCGAGATATTGGCGGTGCCGTTCGCGGAGTGATCGTATCCCCACAGAAACTTCCCGTCGGATGCCCGCACGCCGATGGTTCCTCGCCCGATCATTTGCACGTATTGTTTCACACCCGCCCCCATCGAAATCACCGCCGAGCCATAGCCCGCGCCATCCTTGCCGTTCTTACCGAATTCGGGAACCTTGCATCTCCACAGCTCTTTGCCGGTGTCCTTGTTGAGAGCCACCATCATCGCATCGGGGCCGCCGGGCGTGCAGATGGCCGCGGCGCCGTCCACCAGCACCGATTCCGAATACCCCCAACCGGACATCATTTTGCCGCCCCACTCTTCTTTGAAATCCTTTTTCCAGAGCAATTTCCCATCGGTATCCAGACAAGCGATCATGCCATTGGATGTCGTGATCCAGAGTTGCTTGCCGATCACGGTGGGTGTGCAGCGGGCACCTTCAAAGCTGTGTTTCGGCGCGCCCTCGGTCACTGCCGTGGACCACAATACCTTGCCGTCCTTGGCATTCACCGCGACCACTCCCTGACCGTCCTTCAGGTCACCGGTGGTGTATATGCGATCCCCCACCACCGCGACGGATGCGTAACCGCTGCCCATCCCCTCGCCCATCCAAAGCAATTCCGGCGCTTTTTGCTCCCAGCTTTTGATGATCCCGGTTTCGGCCGATTTCCCATTGCGATCCGGCCCGCGAAACTGCGGCCAGTCCTTGGCTGTGGTGATCGAAACCGCGACCGAAAATCCCATGACAGTAACCAGCAAACCGTGTGTGTGTTTCATCCTTTTATTGGCGTTGTGTTTGATACCTGAAAACACCGCGGATTCTTGCACCTCAGACGGATTTGCACAAGAGGAAGTCGCCTGTCATCAACTGGAAACTTCCTCCAGCCCACCACGTGCGCGCCTGAGAGGACCTCGATATCCGATCCACGACCAAAATCCGGCATTCGCGGCGATCAACGTGACCCACAATGCAAGCCAACCCGCTGTCCGCCAAATCCCCTGAGTCGGCAGGGATGGCAAAATCGAAATCACCGCCGCAGCCAACCCGATCCCGAGCCCCCAGCGGATACACTGCGC
>CAIVKO010000167.1 GCA_903906515.1 Akkermansiaceae bacterium | reverse complement strand
TTTTCGGGTTAAATCTTCCATGCTAAAGAAATGAAAAACCGGCCAATGAAGCAGCTCGGAGATCCCTCCGATTGTCCCCCTCCGTTTCCTCCTGTTCAAAATCTTGTCGCCTGAGCGCGAGATGCAGAGGGAAAGTGAATGCTTCGCGCTTTGGGCTTTCGCATGATCAAGCACCCCGCATTCGCACCGCCATTCGGCGGCTCTCAGACTCAAGAATCCAGTACCAAGAGAAGATCATGAAATTGGAGATTCGTCCTTCGCGCCTTCGCGCCTTCGCGAGAGAAAAAGCGGTCAGCGGGAGAATCTTATTTCGACGTTCGATGTTCGACGTTCGATGTTCGATGGGCGTTCACGCCCGGCTGTTTGCTTCTATTCACGTGCTGGTCCGATCGTCCCGCCTTCGATGAACTCTGCTTCGGAAAATGTTTTTCCGTTAGGTCGTTTACCGCGGGCCACTTGATTCGCCCAGTGCACGATGCCGCGCAACAACGGGCCCGAGTCCCAGCGCATGTGGGAAATCGCAGGCTCACACCAGGCGCAACTCGGATCAGGATCATCGCAGATCATGGAAATCTGATTCGGTGCCACGATCCCGCGGTTGGCGAGGTATTGCTGCGCGGCGGCGAACAGCACGGTCTCGCTGATCATCAGAGCCGTCGGCGGAGTGTGCTGGAAGAGTGAGTCGAGACCTCGTTGGAATCCCTCCCGCGTGTCCTCCCAATCCGGCAGGTTGTAGCGGCCGGTTTGGATCCCATGCACGGCAAGCTCGTCGAGAAATGCCTGCTCGAACTGCGCCGGATAAGGCTTGCGCCGTTCCTCACGCACCAGCATCACGATGCGGCGGTGACCCAACGCCACCAATCGCCGGACGGCGGCAATCATGGCCGGAATTTTTTGTGCCGAAGCACCTGGG
Source organism: Akkermansiaceae bacterium (assembly GCA_903906515.1). Lineage (GTDB taxonomy): Bacteria > Verrucomicrobiota > Verrucomicrobiia > Verrucomicrobiales > Akkermansiaceae > Luteolibacter. Next base: position 6,624 of record CAIVKO010000167.1, on the reverse strand, counting down.
ATCGGGAGGGCCCGGTGCATCCCGAAAAGCGCGAAGACCGGCAGCGGATGATCCACAAACGTCTGCAAGATCTCCAGTGAAGCACCGCTGAACACCCAGGCATCCGCCGGATTCGCTTTCACGAAGCGCGCCACCCTGCCGCTATCCATCCCCAATTCATGGAAATCCTTGGTGGCAAACTCCGGACGGTGGCCGGCTTCGGCCAAACGATGTCGGAGATCGATCATGTCTGATGAGCTTCGCTCGGATTTCTCATAAAGCAGAATCCGGATCGTCAAATCCGCCTGAGAACTCCCTTTCTTCGGTAAAATTTGGCAACTCCGTCGTGCACCTTGGCCTTGCAGCAGCCCCTCATGTTCCAGTTGCGCCACCGCCGCAACCACCGACTTCGGGCTCACCCCCAACTCCTTCGCCAGACGTTGCACCCCGGGCAGCGTCCCGCCCAACGACCCTGCCAATATTTCGCCACGCAAATGCGCTGCAAGCTGTTCGATGGCAGAGATGGCGTGAAAGGGCTTCATACGTGAAAATCTATAGCCTTTCGGGTTACAGATGTCCAGAGTGAAAATGTTTTTCAGACTGAAAATCCTCGCTAACTTCACCAGTAGGGATTCATAACATAGGAGCAATCCTACAGACAACCCGCGAACAAAATGCAAACCAGACCCCAACTCAAACAGACCCTCGCACTCGCGGTGGCATTCATGGCCTGCGCGCCTTCCGCTTTTGCTCAATCCTTCTACAAAGGACCTCAGCTCTTTTCAAAGGCACCCGACGAGAACAAATCCGTCACCACCGTCGCCCGCTTCGGCCCGGTGGGCATGGCCGTCGAACTGCATCAACCGGCGTTCACCATGGTGGTCGGCACCATCGAGCTTGGTTCACCCGCCGCAGCGACCGGCAAACTCAAGGCCGGACAAATCATCGAATCAATCAATGGCGCATCACTCAAGGACATCGACCCGCGCATCCAGCTCGGACAAATGATTGAGAAAGCCGAGTCAACCGATGGCACGCTCAATTTCATGGTGAAAGACAAACCGGATGCCGCCGCGCAGGAAGTGGTCGTCAAGATCCCGGTGCTCGGTGCCTACAGCAAAACCTGGCCGCTCAACTGCCCGAAGTCCGACAAGATCGTGCGCAATTTCGCCGAATACCTGAAGAAGCCCGACTCTAACAAGGGTTTCTCCGACATTGGCATGCTGTTCCTGCTTTCCACCGGCGATGAAAGCGACCTCGCCGTGGTGCGCGAGTGGGCGCGGGCTAACAAGGGAACATCCACCTATGCGTGGCACATCGGTTACAGCGGCATCCCGCTCTGCGAATACTACTTGCGCACCGGCGATGACACCGTGTTGCCCGCCATCCAAAAAATGGCCGATTCGGCGATCGCCCGCGAAACCTTCGGTGGCTGGGGCGGTGGTCAATCGATGGCGGCTGTCACCTACGGCGGCGGTGGTGGTCACCTCAACGCCGGCGGCACACTCGCTGCCGCTTACCTGATGCTTGCCAAGGAATGCGGCGCGAAAATCCCCGACGAACCGTTCCTCCGCATCCTCGCCCACTTCTACCGCTTCGCTGGCAGAGGCAACAACCCCTACGGCAACAACAAACCCGAAACCGGCTACACCGATAACGGCAAGAACGGCACTCTCGCCTTTGTCATGGCCGCCGCCGCTTCGCTCACGCCCGACGGTGAAAAATCCGTTTACGCCCGCGCCCGCGACACCAACGCAGCCTTCGGTTTCTACTCCACCTCCTACATGCTCCACGGCCACACCGGCGGCGGCATCGGCGAAATCTGGCGCAGCGCCGCGATGGGCCTGCTCTATGAGAAAAAGCCGAGCCAATACCGCGATTTCATGGACAACCGGAAATGGCACTACGAATTGTCCCGCCGTTTCGACGGATCGTTCGGCATTCTCGGCGGCGAGCGTTATGATACTGCCGAATGGGGTGGTGCCTACCCGCTCACCTACACCATCCCGCGCAAAACGCTCCGTATCAGCGGCGCGCCGGTTTCAAAATTTGCCAAACCCTATCAACTTCCCGAACGCCCGTGGGGCACCAAGGCAGACGATGACTTCGAGAACCTCCTGCCCGCCGCCTTGCCCGATGGCACACGTCCAGATATCTCCAAGGAAACACTCGCCAACGACTCAGCCATGGCGCTAAACGGAACAGTGGGCACCGGCAAGTTGGATGCCGCCACCACCCGGCGCTACCTCCGCCACCCGGAATGCACGCTCCGCCTCACGGCATCCCGCAGCCTGCTGAACCTCGAACCCGCCGTGTTGGTTGAATCTCTAACCGACAAGGATGCACGCGTCCGACGCGCCGCCCTCGAAGGACTCCTCCAACCGACCGCATCACAAAAACTCCTCACCCAGGACGTCTTCGACCGCGTCATCGCCATGCTCAAGGACCCCCAGGAATCCTTCTTCGTCAAGGAGGTCGCCCTGCGCGTCGTCGGAACCGCCAATGTCGATTGGCTCGTGCCTCATGTCGATCTGCTGGTTTCCTATCTGAAACATGAGGAATGGTGGTTGCAGCACTCGGCTATCTACGCGCTCCTTCCCCTGATGACCGACCTGCGCACCTATCAAAAGGTCATCCCCGAATTTGCCGAACTGGCCCGCACCAACCCGCTCTACAACGTGACCTCGCCTCTGCGCTGGGGAGCCCTGGCCAGCACACTCACCAACGCCAAGCCTGAGATACAGGAACTTGCCAAGAGCAAACTCAAGGAATCCTTCATCAACCACGTCAAGCTCGACACCCGTTCGATGCCTGCCATGGAAAAAGCGAATGACGCGAACCTCGAGTTCATCGCCAGCAGCATCACCCGCATCCCCGGCGGATACGACCTGCTCTATCAGATCGCGAAGCAGCGCTTCCCCGATCAGACACTGCCCTATCAGACCCTCTTTCTCACCGCGGATGCCAGTCAATTCAGCCCCGAGCTGAAGAAGGCCGTGCGCGAAACCATCGTGCAGAGCCTCATTCCGGAATACATCGGCCGTTCCCGCAAAAAACTCCAGATGGAAGCGCAAAGCGAAATTGCCAAGCTGCAGTGGCCCTATCCGATCGAGGGTCTGGTGAGCCTCTATCAAAGCGCGGGAATCAACGATTACGATTGGAAGGACATCGGTCCGAAATTCAACGAGATGAAGTGGCAGTATCTCTCCTTCGATCCACCGGAAAAAATGCCGCTGGATGCGGGCACAGCGCGCTATCGTCCCGTCACCCTGCCCAAGGGCACGGAAAATTGGCTCAAGCCCGATTTCAAACCGCAGGCTCCCGACTGGAAAACCGGCCTCCAGCCCATCGGTCAGAATGAAGGAAAACTCGACACCTCATCTTCCCCATGCCGCTACTCCTTCTGCCGCTGCGGCGATCCCATGCAGTCGCTTTGGGAAAAGGAAGTCCTGCTGATGCGCGGCACCTTCAAGATCCCGGCCTTCAAGGAGGGCTACTGCTATCGTTTGCTCGTCGGCGGCATGTCGCACGTGAGTGCCGGTGAGGGATTCCGCATCTACGTCAATGGCAAGCTGATCGGTGAAAAAACGCGTCCTGTGGACAAGCGCGAGGGTGCACGACCCATCGCAACGATCATCGACAAGCAATTCTGGTCCGAGTTCCAAGGCGGTGAAGTCACCATTGAAGCCATCACCTTCCGCCATCAGAAACGCCAGGCCTTCTCCATCTGGCTTCAGGAAATGCAAGTTCCACCGCTGGGTGAAAAGGAAATCCTCCAATCCGCCGTCGCATTGCACATGATGTCCTCCGAGTGGCAGGCTTTGCAGGACCCAGACAACACCAACATCGATCCCGAACAAGGAAAGTTCGAATACGACGGCAAATTTGTTGCTAACAACAAAATCACCGGCGCATGGAAAACCGTCGGTCAAGTTGCCAAAATGGATGATTTCAATCCGCTGAAACCAAGCCAAGCCAATCTCGTTCCAATCCCATCCATCGACTTCAAAAACGACGGACGCACCGGGCAGACGCTCTGGATCTGGTCTGGCGATACGCTCATGGACCTGGAGCGCAACCAAGCGCTCAACATGGTCACCAAGGACATCGGCGGCACCACTTACCTCTTTATCGAAGCAGGTGGCTTCAGCAGTCGCAACAAAACCAACTGGGAATCACCGTGGTTTGTGATGAAGCGCCCTTGAAATGTTCAGGTTCTCAAGGACCGCGACCCACGTGATACCATCGCCGAAGCCAAGACCAAGGAAGGTATAGCCAACCAAGCTCTTAAGATGAGTGTCAAGACGGTCGAAGGGACGAATTATCTATTCATCGAGGCCGGCGGGTTCGATGTGAAGAAAGGCCCGAATTGGAAAGCCCCGCTGATTGTCTTTAAAAAGACCAACGGTTAGAACCTGAAATTTCATAACAAATAAATCAAAAAAACATGAAAACGAGAAGAAACATCCCCGGCATATTGATGTGCGTCGTGTTAGGAATCGGCAATACCGGCTTCGCCCTAGCCGAATCCACGCCCGCCAATTCAGGCAAACATTTGTTCATTCTATCGGGTCAGTCGAACATGAGACCGCCTGTGCCGGAAACCTTTGAAGCCGCAGTGACCAAGGTGTTCGGAAAGGACAATGTGACGGTTGCGATGTTCTCGGCATCGAGCCAACCGATCCTGCAATGGTACAAGAAGTGGACTCCACCGGAAGGCGTCGTTGTCCAACTCAAACAAGGTGACCCTTACGGAACATTGTATGACAAGCTCATGGCGAACGTCCGGAAAAAAGCCGGCGACCAGCAGTTTTCAACGGTCACCTTCGTCTGGATGCAGGGTGAGGGAGACGGCCAGGCCGGCTGGGGTTCGGTGTATGAAAAGAGCTTTCTCGGCGTCATCGATCAACTGAAGGCGGATTTGAAACGAGATGACATTCGCTTCGTGCTCGGCCGCATCAACGACTGTCAGCATACGAAGGAGGGAAGGGCGGTCGTGCGCGAGGCGCAGGTAAAACTGGGCACAGAGCATGCCAATGGAACCTGGGTGAATACGGACGACCTCAACACCGGAATCAATCCGTGGAGTGGCTATGAAACCGATGGCGAGCACTTTCCGAACCCCGGATACCGGGTCCTCGGACAACGGTTTGCCCGCGCGGCATGCAAGCAGATCGATCCGAAAATGAAACTCGATGAGGCGATCTTTGATGCCCGCTTCTTCAACACCGTGAACGACATCGCGAAGCATGCTGCCATCGGCAGCAAGATCAGCGGCACCTCACCGGATGCCAAACATGCCGCACTGACCGCGCTGACGGATGGTTCCTTTGCAGGCAATGATCCGGACAGCAAGGGATGGGTTGCTTTCGCTCCATCACAGAAAACCGTGGAAGTGATCATTGATCTTGGTGAACCGCGGAAAATCAATTCGGTTGCCGCTAATTTTCTGATCAACACACCGGCTGGAGCTGGATTCCCCGTGAGGATGGATATTGCGACCTCGAAGGATGGCACAACCGACGATGTCATGCCCACGTGTCGCGGCGGAGGCCTTCAATTGATCCCCCGAGGAGGATTCAAACTGCCCAACCCCGAAGCGCGTCTGGTGCTCGCCGAACTCAGCCAGACGGACGTGCGCTATATCAAGGTGACCTTCAATCTGGGTGATTCATGGTTGTTCCTTGATGAAATCGTGATCAATCCGGAAGCAAAGCCGCAGGCATCGGTCAATCCTGACAGTAAGGATTCAAACACTGGCCGAAAATGATCCACAAAACCGGGAGGAACTGGCATGAGACCTAGTGAAAACAGGCTCCGGGCAGAATGCCCACGCCACGGTGGCCCGGGCATTCTGCCCGGAGCCCTACGGTTCCATGACAAAAGATGCCGTCTAACGTCTATCGGCTTTCTTGCGGCCTGCTTATATGCAGGGCAAGCGGGCGGGGTTGAGCAGAAATCCGACGGACTTCATGGCTACATCGGATATAACTTGAGTCAACCCGCCGCTGCGGCTGATCCGACGGGAAATACAACGACAGCACGCGCGAACGATCACCTGTCACCCGACGAGTTTTCCAATCCTCCAACACATGCCCGGCCCGGATGTTTCTGGGACTGGCTGAACGGCGCGATGACACCCGAGCAGATCACGCGCGACCTGGAAGCCATGAAACAGGGCGGCATGCGCGGCGGTGAAATCTGGGACGTGGCCGCCATGGCTGATCCCGACAAACAAGTGCCCGCCGGCCCGGAGTTTCTCGGACCCGAGTCCACACGCCTGATCGCCCATGCGATTCGCGAGGCAGACCGGCTCGACATGGAAATCGGCATCGTCGCTTCCAGCGGTTGGAATGCGGGCGGCTCATGGGTCTCTCCGGAATACGCCGGAAAAGCGCTCTATCAATCGGCGACCACGGTGAGCGGCCCGATCCACTTTCAGGCAAAACTACCGTTGCCAAAGCTTCCGAAATTCTGCCCTCAGGACAAAGCAGGTCAACCGCTCTATCTGCGCGAAGTGGCGGTGTTGGCCGTGCCCGGAAAGGATAAAAAAAACATCGGCTCTCCCGCCGAAGTCGTTGATCTAACTAAAAATATCACTGCTGACGGCGCCTTGAACTGGGACGTGCCGGTTGGTGACTGGAC
>CAIVKO010000166.1 GCA_903906515.1 Akkermansiaceae bacterium | reverse complement strand
CTGTTAGTCGGTTGGAAAATGACGGAACCAGGTGTGCAGGAACGTTTCCTCTACGATTGGAAAAAGGTGGTGAGCGACCGCTTGATCGAATCCCATTACGTAACCGCCCGCGAGTTTCTCAAAAAATTCGGCGTCAGCCTAATCGCCGAGTCCGGTGGCCCCGGCCCGCCGATCTGGAATTCCAATCCGGTCGATGCCATCAAGGCTCTCGGCGCGGCCGATATTCCGCGCGGCGAGTTCTGGAACCGTCATCGCGGCATCTTCCTCGTCAAATCGATCTCCTCGGCCGCGCATGTGTATGACAAGCGCCTGGTCGATGCCGAGGCATTCACCACATGGCGGCGCTGGGTGGACGGACCGTTGAATCACAAAGACCTCGCCGATCGCGCACTTTGCGAGGGCTTGAATTGTTTTTCGCTTCACTCCTTTGCCAGTTCGCCTCCCGAAGCGGGATTACCCGGACGGGCCTATCATGCCGGCACCGACATCAACCCGAGCGCCACCTGGTGGCCGATGGTCCGCGGGTTGATGGACTATCTGACGCGCTGCTCCCACATGCTGCGACAAGGATGGTTCGTGGCGGATGTTTGTTATTACTATGGCGAGCAGGCACCGAACTTTTACCCTTCCTTGATCGGTGCGCCGGAAAAGCCTTTGTTAGCAGGACTTCATGCGGGCTACGATTACGACGTGTGTTCCGCCGAAGTCATTCTCGAACGCATGCGCGTGGAAAACGGGCGGATCACCTTGCCTGATGGCATGAGCTACGCAACCTTGGTGCTTCCTGAACAAGACCACATTCCGCTAGCCGTGATGAAAAAAATCCGCGAGTTGATCGCCGCCGGAGCCACTGTGATCGGCAACCAGAGACCGACACGCGCACCCGGCCTGCACGACGGCGACAGCCTATCGCAAAGCGTCGAGAAAATCTCCGCCGAACTCTGGGGCGCGCAAACCAAAGTGGATAGCAAGACGGTTTCGATCATTCCGTTAGATAAAGGCCGCCTGGTTGTCACAGCCGACCGCAGCCAGGCGCTCCGTGAAATCGGCGTTACCGAGGATTTCGGTATCGCCGGCAACAAACCCGGTGACCTCGGGCCATTGGATTTCGTCCACCGCAAGACCACCGAAGACGAATTCTATTTCGTGCGCAACAAGACCCGGCAAAGCCAATCACTAACCTGCCGGTTCCGTGTTGCAGCCAAGATCAATGGACAGGTTCCTGAACTTTGGTGGCCGCACTCGGGCCGCCGGACCTCATGCCCGGATTGGAAATCCATCGAAGATGGAACCACCGAAGTGCCGCTGGAGTTGGCTCCACTCGGCTCGGTATTCGTTGTCTTCCGAAAATCTAACAAGGCCTGGGATACCATTCCGGATCCACTCGTCATCGAGACATTCGCCGCAGCCAAAACTCCCGCCCCACTCACCCTCGATGGCCCATGGCAGGTCGAATTCCCGGAAGGCTGGGGCGCACCCGCCAAGACGACGTTTCCGAAACTGGAAAGCTGGACCGACTCGAAGGATGAGGGCATCCGCTTGTTTTCCGGAATCGCCACGTATCAAAAAACTTTCGACGCACCGGGTTCCCTCACCAAACAATCCCGGATCTTCCTGGAACTGGGCGACCTCGCAGAAATCGCCGATGTGTCACTCAACGGAAAACCACTCGGCATCGTCTGGCTGCCACCCTATCGAGTCGAAGTCACCGGAGTCATTCAAGCCGGCACCAACGAACTCAAGGTCCGTATCGCCAACCTCTGGGCTAACCGATTCAATGGCGACTCGTTGCTACCCCAATCCAAACGGTTCACCCGCAGCAATCTCGACCGCATGCAGACCGACCCCACATCCGACAGTTCATACAGCAATCGTCCGCGAGGTGGAGGACGGCCGGTTTATAAGAAAATTCCACCTCTCATGAAATCCGGACTCCTCGGTCCGGTGCGCATCATCACGCCGGCACTCCGTGAGCCATGAACATTCCGCATTCTGACAATACATGGCAATAACCCTCCCGATCACTCCAATGCTCATCTCACCGTCCATCATCCGTCCCATCTTCACCAAGGTTATCACTGCGGCTTTAGTCCTCTCATCGGCTCAGGCAGAGACAAAACCGGTCAAGGTCTTCGTCATCGCCGGTGATGAGGACTGCCTGGAGGTGGGCACGGTGGCCGGCCGGACGGATGGGAGTGAAGCCGCGTTCTATGCGGACGCCGCACCGGCCAATGGTGAGCGAGAAAATCATGTCAACTGCGCCGTTTACAAGGGCGCTTACGTGGCCGGAACGGACTACCAGAAACTCACGCCCGAGGTGAGCGGATTGGTTGGATTAGGCGCACAGCGTCGGGGTAAGAAGGTTGAAGTCTTTCCCGAATTGGCGTTGAAAGATGGCTACACCACCGTATTGCGTGGTTACCTTTCGGTGCCGCGGTCGGGACAGTATGAAGTGATGCCGGGCGCGGACGATTCGGTGTTCAACGTCACGACCGTGGGAGGGAAGGAGGTTTACCGGCGAAATGTGGACCAGGCGAAAGCGACAATTACGGCCGTGCCATTGGAAGCGAAAAAGCGGCATGCGTTTGAGACGATCTATTTCAAGAAGCCGGGGACCGAGTTCCGCACTCCTCAAATCCATATGCCTGGCACGCTCGAAATGCTGGTGGCGGAGAAGAAAGAGCGCTGGGGTTTTCTGCAGGGCGCGGATGGCGGATGGAGCAAGCGCGATGACGTCGTGCTCTATGATGCCCATCCGATATCTAACAACACCCGAACGCCGGGTCGTTTGTTGCAACTGCGACCCACTCCCGCCGACCCGCGCGCCTTGGGCGTCGGGGTGGATCGGATGTTCGGCCATGTGGTCGGAGAAACATTGAACGAACCGGTCTTGCTCATCCGCTTCGCCACGAAACATTACGTCCATTTTCTTCGTGGCTCGCGTTCACTCGGCTACGATTACCTATCGCCATCCGGCGGCGGCGGGCTCGATCTCGAAGGCGGCTGGGATGTGATTCACTTCAACCACGGCGTTTGGGACCAGTTATATAGAGACATCAACAATCCGAATAAAATTGCCGAACCGGGCAAGGGACGCATCCTCATCTCAATCGAAGACTACGAGAAGAACCTCCGCTCCATCGTTGCCCGTCTCAAGCAAACCAAGGCCACCCTCATCTGGGCCAGCACCACTCCCATACTCGTGGGCACGCCCGGCTTCGTCGGCGGCGAAATGGTGGACAAATACAACGAGGTCGCTGCCAAGGTGATGAAGGAAAATGGCGTGATCATCGACGACCTCAACGCCGAATCTCGACGCCAAGGTGCGCCCAAGACGCTTAATGTCCACGACGTCGGCAACCTCGCGCCGAAGGTCACTGAAACCATTCTTGCTGCGCTCAATGCGCGGCAAAACCCATCGCGCCCGATTCCCCGAGTGCTGTTGATCGGCGACTCGATCACCGGCGGCTATTTGGAAAAAGTTACGAAAAACCTCGATGGCAAGGCATTCGTCGGCAAGAACCCGGGCAACGCCGAACACTCGGGCACCGGCGCGCGCTGCATCGATCAATGGGTGGACATCAAGCGGTACCTCCTTAACGGCCAGGAATACCTTGAACTCATCGACGGGGTGAAACAAACGCTCAAGGACTTCGACCGCTACTGTCCCGACTTCGCCGGTTGCACGCCCGAACTCGCCGGATTGGTTTGGTTCCAGGGCATCGCGGATACCCAGTCCGGAGCATTTTCCACCGCATATGAGAAGAATCTGGCGGGACTTATCCAGGATCTGCGCCGCGAGTTCAACCAACCTGCCCTTCCCGTCGTCGTCGCCGCACTTGGCCAGTATGGCAAGGACATGCAGCCCGACAACCGCAAGGTTCACGACGCTCAGATGGCAGTCGGCGATCCCGCAAAACATCCTGAACTCAAAGGCAACATCACCTCCATCGACACCATCCCGTTTTTCTTCCCCAAGGAACAATCCCCCGGCGGGCGCGACTGGGATTACTTTAATAATGCAGAATCCTTCCTGCTCATCGGCGAAGCCATGGGCAAGGCAATGGTGGAACTGCAGCAAGGCAGATGATCCGACAATCCCATCGATCATCTCGCAACAAACCTCCCAATCATCCCAATGCTTTCCCTTCCGTCCGCAACTCGAAATTTCATCAGCAAAGCTATCATCGCCGCCACGATCGTCACATCGGCCATGGCTGAGACGAAGCCCATCAAGGTGTTTATCCTGGCGGGTGACGAGAACTGCCTGGAGCAAGGCGTGGTGGAAATGACTTCGGACGGCAGCGAGGCGTCGTTCTATCCCGGTGACAAGCCCGTGAAGGATGAACGGACGAAGCACGTCAACTGCGCGGTTTACCAAGGAGCCTACGCGCCTGGAACAAATTACGACACGCTCAAGCCCGAAGCCACCGGAGTGGTTGAAATCGGAGCTCCGCGCATGGAGAAAGGGTCTAACAAAAATAAAGTCCGGCAGCCAATCCCGCTGACGCCGTTTCCCGCGCTTGCCGAGCAAGACGGCCACACCACGGAGCTGCGCGGCTATGTATCGGTGGCCCGTCCGGGACTCTATCAGATTCTTCCGGGAGCCGGTGAGTCCGCCTTCAATGTCACGACATTGGAGGGCAAGGAGGTTTACCGGCGGGATATCGGACAACAGGAGGCGACCATTACCCCGGTTCAACTCGAAGCGAAAAAACGTTGCGCGTTCAAAACCATTTTCTTCAAAAAACCCGGACATGAGTTCCGCGTTTTACTGGGTAACAAACCCGGCACTCTTGAGTCCGTCGTAACCGGAAACAAGGAGCACTGGGGATTCCTGAAGGACGCGGACGGCGGGTGGGGCAAGCGGGACGATGTGGTGGTTTACGATGGCCAACCGATGTTCAACAACACGAAGGCGATGGGCCGCCTGCTCGGAATTTCAGCCGACCCAAAAGATCCCGGACATGGAGTGGCACCTGATCTCATGTTAGGCCAGATCCTCGGAGAACACTTCGAAGAACCGGTATTCATTCATCGTTTTGCGACCCGCCACCCCATCGGATTCCTAAAGGGCAGCCGTTCGCTCGGGCAGGATTACATGCCGCCATCGAGTGGTGGCGACCCCGACCTGAAGGGAAACTGGGATATCATCCACTTCAATTTTGGCGTGCATGACACCGCACACCGCAATCCTAACAACTACACCGACCGCGACAAAACCAAGTATCCAATCACGGTTCCCATCGAGCAATATGAAGCCAACCTCCGCAAGATGGTGTCGAGAATGAAAACCACCGGCGCGACTCTGGTCTGGGCCAGAACCACCCCTCTTCCCGAAAACACGGATGGATGGGTCAAGGGTATCGAGGATGAATACAACGCCGTCGCCGACCGCATCATGAAAGAGAACGACGTGATGATCGACGACCTCCATGCCGAGTCGATCCGTCAGGGTTTTCCGAAGAGTCCGGACAATGTCCACAGCGTCGGCAACCTCGCACCGAAGGTCACCGAGACGATCCTTGCGGCACTGGCCAACCGCAAACAATCCACCAAACCGTTTCCGCGGGTGCTGCTGATTGGCGATTCCATCACCGGTACCTATATCGAGAAGGTGACCAAGAACCTCGACGGGAAAGCGTCCATTTACATGAGCGCTGGTAACGCCGGACATACCGGGAACGGTCTGGCTCATATCGAGGAATGGCTTGATTTGAAGCGTTATCTGCAGAGTGGTCAGGAATATCTGCAACTGGTGGATAGCGTGAAGGATATGCTGGCCAAACCAGAAAAATTCATCCCTAACTACAAAAATCAAGGCGTGGAATTGGCCGGCATGGTTTGGTTTCAAGGCATCGCAGACTCCCAGTCGAATGCGTTCTCATCGGCCTATGAGAAAAATCTCGCCAACTTGATCCGCGACGTGCGCAAGGAATTCAAGTCCCCCACCCTGCCGATCATTGTAACCGCAATCGGATTCGGCGGGACCACCATGAACGCGAACACGAAAAAAATCCACGATGCACAAATGGCGGTGGGCAATCCGGAAAAATATCAAGAATTCGCAGACAACGTGAAAAGTATCGATACGCTCCCCTTCTACCGCACCCCTGAACTTTCGCCCGGAGCCCCTGCGTTTTGTTACAACACAAACGCCGAATCCTTCCTGGAAATCGGCGAAACGATGGGACGCGCGATGCTCGAATTATTTAAACCAACGAAAACCACAAAGTGATATGAAAACCATACTAAAATCCACGCTGTGTTCACTTATCGCCATGGCGTCCTGGTCCGCCACAGCGATGGCCGAAGAACAAAATCCGGCCGCTCCAGCGGCTCCAACCGCCGCTCCAACCGCCGCTCCTGCCGCCGCTCCTGCCGCTGCTCCTGCCGCTGCTCCTGCCGCCGCTCCTGCCATCAGGCTGGGCGCTCTGTTCGGCGATCACGCGGTTTTGCAGCGTGATCTGCCGGTGCCAGTCTGGGGTTGGTGTGCTCCGGGCACGACCGTCACGGTTGAATTTTCCGGACAGAAAAAAACAACCGCGACCGGCAAGGACGGAAAGTGGTTAGTCAAACTGGATCCCCTGCCAGCCAGCGCAAACCCGCAGGAAATGTCCATCAGCGACAACGCGGGCAACAAGGTCGCGCTCAAGGACATCCTCGTCGGCGAGGTCTGGATCTGCTCCGGTCAATCGAACATGCAATACGGTTGGGGCACACAGTCGCACCCCATTTTCAATTGGGGCGGTGACGCCAAGCTGGCCGCGCTGGTCGCCGATGCGCAAACAAAACCGATCCGGAGTTACACCGTGCAACCCGATGTCGCGCTCGAACCGGCGGACACCTGCAAGAAAGGGGCATGGTCAACGGATGTCTCCGGCAGCGCGGTGGCATTCGGATTCAGTTATTTTCTCTATCAAAAACTGAACGTGCCGGTGGCGGCCGTCGTCACCTGTTGGGGCAGTTCGAGCATTGAAGGTTGGATGCCGCGCGATATGACCGCACAGCTGCCGTATTTCAAGACCATCATGGAGGAATTCGATGCGTCGGACATTCTGCAGAAACGGATTCGTGCGACACTGGAGAAGGACATCAGACCCGGAAATGTTTTCATCCGCAAACAACCCAATCTCTTGTACAATGCGATGCTGCATCCATTGGCACCTTTCGCATGCCGGGGAATGGTCTGGTATCAGGGAGAAGCAAATGCCGACAAGCCTGCGCAATACGCGGAAAGCTACCCGCTGTGGGCCAAGCGACTGCGGACGGAATGGGCGCGCGATGATTTCCACTTCATGGTCGTGATGCTGCCGGGATTCGGCACCCCCGCCTCCAAAACCTGGCCGTGGTTTCGGGAGGCGCAGATGGGATTCGCAAAATTACCGCACACCTCGGTGGCCAACACCATTGATCTAGGTGAGGAGAACAACATCCACCCCGCCGACAAGGCACCGGTCTGCGAACGCCTGGCCCTGCTCGCCCGCAGGGATGTTTACGGTGAGAAAATCGAGGCTCAGGGACCGGTCTATCGGAATGCCTCCGTGAAAGGAAACCGCATGGTGATCGAATTCGACCACGCCGACGGCCTGAAAACGGCCGATGGTTCCGCACCGCTGGGATTCTCGCTAGCCGGCAGCGACAAAGTCTGGCTGCCCACCAAGGCATCCATCAAGGGGAACACGGTTGAACTTGAGGCCGACGGCCTAACGGCACCCGCATTCGTCCGCTATGCCTTTTCCGGAAAACCCGCCGTCAACCTCGTCAATAGCGTCAATCTGCCCGCCCACCCATTCCGCACAGATGACCTGCCACAATAAAATCAAGGGCATGAATACTCGCATCCCCCAAAAAAACAACTGCCCGCGCAGCTCACCATGGAACGCGCGGATGATTTCCGGCATCTTCACGCTGGCCGCCCAGGGTGTGATTCTAGCAGCCCCTTCGCCTGCCAACGAACCGGTCTATCTCGCGCAGCCATGGTTTCACCACGGTTCTAACGAAAACATGATCACCACGCCAGCCAAAGCTCGGGTGGCAGTGGACAACGACGGACGCCACCTCGCCGACGAGTCGATCAACGGCAAGAACATCCGCTTCAACAAACTGGATCTGGCATCCCTCCAGGCTTGCGACGGTGAATATTACGCTGCGGTGCCCAATGGATTTCAAGGCAATGGCTCATACACATGGTATCGAATCAGCCGTGACGGAAAAATCATGGATCCCGCCACCGTCGACGAAGGGATGAAAGCCCGTGCATCGGTCATGGAAACCTACGGATTCTGTCTCGATGCTGACGCCCGATATGGGAAGCCGGGAATGCTGATGTTTCCAAAAGCGGGACTTGCCGTGCTACGGGCGGTATCAACGCTGGATGGAGAATTTTTCACCGTCGTGCCCTTCGGCGCAGGATCCGCACCTGTCCCATTCAGCGAGAAGGACAGCGTCGATATGACGTTCGGAGGCGATGCTGTCACGAGCGGTAAACGTGGAGGCATCGTCCCGGCAGGCTTATTTGCCGATCCGAACGGCCAGGGCTTCTGGACCATCGCGTCCCTCAAAAGCGGACAGATCTCAGTCGTCCACTCCCAACCGGGACTCAAAGCCGATGGAGGGCGGAGCCTGAACCAGTCTAACATCATTCCCGTGGGCGACGCGGTTAAAGAAACCTTCGAGTCCGGCGTGGTTTCAAACGACGCGCTTTACCTATTGCTGGCAAAAGTCGATGACACCATCGGTGGCGTCGCCGTCGAACGCAGACTGGTCCGCATTGGACTATCCGACGGCAAGGTGACGGACACGTCGCTCTCGTTGAAACATTACATCAAAGAGGCCGCCCTCACGCTTTGTGGCGACCGGATCATCGCTTACGCTTCGCACGATGTGACGGCGTTCGACTGCAAGACTCTCAAACCGCTATGGGTTAAGGATGCGGCTTCTCTATCCGAAAAAAGTCCGAAGGACTACCAAATCTACCGGGTCACCGCAAACCCGGATGGCAAGAAAATGGCCGTGGCGCTGGCAACGGCGTATCGTCGCCCGGATGAACCGACGCGCGTGGTCATGCTCGATGCCGCTGGTGCCATTCAGCAACCATGGCTGCTAAAGCCCGGACCCATCGACAACATGGAGTTCGCCAGCGACGGCGGCTTGCTCATGTTCAGCAGCGATTACACCGCCAAGCTCGGCGGAACAATTCCTGTGAAGGAAAATGAGGCAGCGAGCATCGCCCTGACAGACAAAAACGCGACGCCCGTTGCATCGATCAAGCCCGCCGCACCTACACCCGAGAAGCCTGCGCCGGCACCGGCTACCTTCGTGAAAACACCGTTGCAGGAGCGGCACAAGCTATGGTTTGACAAGCCCGGCGGTGTGTTTCTGCCATTGGGCAATGGCATCATGGCTGCCATGATGTATGGCGATACCGACACAGCCAAGACCATTCTTGACCTCGATAGTTCCTGGGATGGCAGTGACACGAAGCACGGCACCTTCCAGTCACTGGGTGTGATCAATTTCCGCCTAGGCCATGATCCGAAGACGGCGACGAATTTCCGTCGTGAACTCGATTTGCGGACGGGACTGTTCACAATGACCTATCAATCGAATGGCGTGACCTACAAGCGCGAGGCATTCTGCTCTTACCCGAGTGGTTTGCTGGCGATCCGTTTCACGGCTGACAAACCGGGCTCTCTATCAGGTCCGTTGGAGTTGACCGCGCGGCACAAAGCCACGTTCACCAAAAGCAAGGACGGCATCGAATTCTCCGGTCAGAAGTCGAACGGTCAGAAGTTTGCCTGCGTGATGCGGGTGAACGCCCAGGGCGGCAAGGTGCTGCCCGAGGCTGGCAAAGACGGCGTGACTGACACGTCCACACAACGTGGCGGGAAACGAACAGCGTCCAGCGAGGAATACAAAAGCATCATAGTCGAAGGCTGTGACAGCGTGACGATCTATGTGGCAGGCGACACCGATTACGCCATGGATCCAGCAAACCAATTCAAGGGTGCCGACCCGCAACAGAAGATCGCACCGCATCTCGCCAACATCAGTAAGATGACTTTCGACAAGATGAAGGATGAATCGATTGCGGATGTCGCGAAGCTGTTTGACCGCTGCACCTTTGATCTTGCGACCAGCGCCCCTGAATCCGAGGCGCAACCGATCGACAAACGCCGCTTGGCTTATAGAAACCGGCTCTATCAGAACGAGGCTACTGATTTCGGACTCCACACGCTGGCCTTTGATGCGGCGCGCTATATGATGATTGCTTGTTCGCGTCCCGGATCGCTGCCTGCGAACCTCCAAGGCCACTGGAATGAAACCAACAGCGCCGAATGGACAGGCGACTACCATACCGACATCAACGTCCAAATGAACTACTGGTTCGTCGAACCGGCCAACCTGGCCGAGTGCGCGGTTCCGCTCTTCGATTATATCGAAAGCCAGATTCCTTTCTGGCGGAAGAAAGCAAAGATCGTCTTCGGTGAGAAGGTGCGCGGATGGACTGTTGAATACATGAACAACATATTCGGCGGTGGCACTTATATGAACTACCCGCCAGGCGGTGCATGGCTCGCCTGGCATTATGCCTCGCATTTCGAGTTCGGCCAAAACATGGACTTCCTCAACAAGCGCGCCTATCCGCTTATGAAGGAACTGTCGGAACAGTGGCAGGACCTCCTGATCAAACGGCCCGACGGCTGGCTCACCACACCGAAGACCAGCTCACCCGAGCACGGGCCATTTCAATATGGCATCGGCCAGGATCGCCAAATGGTCTATGACCTGTTAACCAACTATCAGTCCGCTGCCGCCCGACTGAAATGCGATGCCGAGTTTTCCAAACAGGTGGAAGACCTGCGCACCCACATCGTGCCGCCGAAGATCGGTCGCTGGGGACAAATCCAGGAATGGGAGGGCGATGAGGACTCACGCTACTGCACGCACCGTCACATGATGCACGAATACGCAGCCTTCCCAGGCCGGGCGATCAATCCAGTTGATACCCCGGAACTGAATACCGCCGCGATCAAAACTCTCGTGGCCCGTGGCGAAGGCTCCACCGGTTGGTCGAAGGCATGGCGGATCAGCATCTATGCACGCCTCAATCGACCGGACTTGGCATATCTGGCCTTGTCCACCGTGTTGTTTGGTTTTCACGACAACCTGATCTGGGAGGGAAAACAGCAGATCGACGCACCCTGCGGTTATGCATCCGGTGTCTGCGAATTGTTGCTACAAAGCCAAAAGCCTCTCGATAATGCCGCCGGTCGCTATGAAATCGATCTCTTGCCAGCCCTCCCGAAAGAATGGCCCACCGGCTCCATCAAAGGCCTGCGCGCACGCGGCGGCTTCGAGGTGGATATCGACTGGCAGGACGGCAAACTGACACACGCGACGATCCGCAATATCTCAAGCCCTGCAAACGAGTGCTCGGTGCGATACAAAGACAACGTCACGAAAATCGCCATCCCTCGCGGTGAATCACAGGTATACACCGGGAACGCATCGAAATAGAAGAAGCACTCAACCCATAAACCGTTAGTTAAACCATCACCATGACCATGCCGAAATTTCTACAAATCCTATGTTTATTCGCACTGCTTCCATCGTCCGCGTTCGCATGGGAGAAAGACAAGCCTGCTTCTCCGCCGGTGATTCCTCCAAACCCCAATAATCTGCCCAAGGTGTTGTTAGTCGGCGACTCGATCTCCGCCTCCTATCTTCAGCCGGTCGCCAAGGCCCTTGAGGGCAAGGCGGTAGTGGCCAAGAGCGGCGATAACGGCGAGTCCACAGCGGTCGGAGTCCTCAAAATCGACGGCTGGTTGGGCGACACCAAGTGGGATGTCATTCACTTCAACTGGGGCGTGTGGGATATCTATGGCTGGCAGTATGCAGCGGACGAACGGTCACCCGCAGCGTATGCACAACGCCTCGAAACATTGGTCGTGCGCATGAAGAAGACCGGAGCCAAACTCATCTGGGCAACGACCACGCCCTGCCCGCCAAAAGCCGAGGGGACCATGCTCAAGCGCTGGAAGAAGGAAGTGGTGATCAGTCCGGAACTGGAACGCGAATATCGGGACGCGGCCTTACAAGTCATGAAAAAGCATGACGTGCAGGTGAATGATCTATACGCATTGCTGAAGCCGCGCCAGAGCGAGTTGCAGAAGGAAGACAATGTCCACTTCTCACAAGCCGCAGCCTACATGATGGCAAAGCAGGTGGCTGACAGCATCCAGAAAAATCTTCCCGACGAAAATAAAACCGATTCAAAATCCAAACCGTGACTTGATGAAGACAACTCTCAACAGCAACAAAACCATGATTAAAAAATACTTGGGAGTTAGCGGATTACTCATGTCCCTGACACTCGGCAACGGGCACATGAGAGCGCAAGAACCGGCCAAAGCGCCGGAAGGCCGGTTCATTGATGCGCATGTTCACTTCCATGATCGCAATCCGGGTGATCTGGATAAGGCCGCCGAATGGATGAAGGCCAACAACGTGCAACGCATCATCAATCATCCGCTCATGCAAAGCCGCGCTAACAACGACAAGGAGCGCGCCCAGCAAATTGAGAACTACAAACCATACAAGAGCAGCATGGCGCGGTTCTGCATCGTGTATTACGACGAGGTGAACAGCGTGAACGAAGCGGTGGCGATTCTTACCCGCGAGAAACAGGCCGGCGCCGTCGGATTCGGCGAACACTACGGATCAGCTGTCAACCCGAAGCCTGCCGAGGTTGTCAATGGGAAGCCGGTCTATAAAAGTTTGTTTATCGACGATCCGAAGAGCATGGTGCTGTTCGAGGCCTGCGAAAAGGTGGGTTTACCGGTGATGTTTCACATGGATCGAGGTAGCAATCTGGATGAGAAGGATTTCCCGCATCTGCAGAACATCCTGAAAACCTATCCGAAGTGCACCTTCATCGCGCACTCGGACTGGTGGAGGAGCATCACGGATGGCTCATGCGCCCGACTTCTTGAAACCTACCCGAACCTATACGCCGACATCTCGTGCTCCGTGGGCCGCAGCCCGGTCGGCAAAGACAAGGCGATGGCACGCGAATTTTTCATCAAGCACGCGGACAAGTTGCTGTTTGGCTCCGACAACGGTTGGTGGTCCTTCAAGCCGGGTGCGAAGCCTGCACTGGAGTATGCCTTCATCGACGAAATCAAGCTCCCGAAAGATGTGGAAGACAAGATCTGCCGGGATAATGCCAAACAACTTTTCTGGAACAACAAATGAAACCAACTAACCTGATGTCCACCTATTCATTCCCCGCGCGATCCCTGACGGCTTTGGCCATCGTTGTGCTGAGTTCACACGCACACGCATCGGATTTCTATGTTTCCCTCACGGGCAAGGATTCTAACAAAGGATCCGCTGCCGCACCCTTCGCGACCCTGGGCGCTGCACGCGATGCCGCCCGCTCGAAGACCGGCAAGGAGTCAGTCACCATCCATGTGGCGGACGGCATCCATTACCTACCTGAAACACTGGTATTCCGCCCCGAGGACTCCGGGACCAAGGACCATCCTGTCGTGTGGCGTGCGGTGAACGAGGGCAAGGCGGTGCTCAGCGGCGGCAGGAAACTAAAACTCGAGTGGAAGCCCTGGCGCGACGGCATTTTCATGGCCACCACACCGGCCGGGATGACCATCGACCAGTTGTTCATCGACGGCCTCCGCCAGCACATGGCGCGCTATCCGAATTACGATCCAACGCAGAAGACGGCGGCCTATCAGGGATATGCAGCAGATGCGACTTCTAACGAACGAGCCGCGCGCTGGGCCAACCCGGCTGGGGGCTACATCCATGCCATGCACAAGGCGCGCTGGGGTGGCTATCACTACCGCATCACCGGGAAAAATCCCGATGGCTCGCTCGCTTATGAAGGCGGCTGGCAGAACAACCGCCAGATGGGCATGCACAAGACATTCCGCATGGTGGAAAACATTTTCGAGGAACTCGATGCCCCCGGTGAATGGTTCCACAACGCGCAAACCAACACGCTCTATTTCAAACCCCAGACGGGAACCGACATGTCCAAAGCGAGCGTCGAGGTGGTTGAACTTGCCCATCTGATCGAGCTTCAGGGCACGTTGGAAAAGCCGGTGAAATTCATCCAGTTCCAAGGCTTCACCTTCCGCCACACGGCACGCACCTTCATGAACACCCGCGAACCGCTGCTGCGCTCGGACTGGGCGATCTACCGCGGTGGCGCGGTCATGCTGACCGACACCGAGGATATCCATGTTCTTGATTCCACCTTCGACCAGCCCGGCGGCAACGCGGTTTTTGTAAACAACTACAACCGCCGCGCGCTGATCAAGGGTTGCCATATCCATGATGCCGGTGCCAGCGGCGTGTGCTTCGTCGGCGATCCGGCGGCCGTGCGCGACCCGTTGTTTGATTATAACAAGACGCAGGATGTGAAGAAAATCGACCGCACGCCTGGACCGAAGACGGAGAATTATCCGGCCGACTCTACGGTCGAGGACTGCCTGATCGAAGGCATTGGCCGCGTCGAACGCCAACCGGCTGGCGTACAGATATCGATGGCACGCCACATCACCGTGCGCGACAGCACGATCCATGATTGCGCACGCGCTGGCATCAACATCAGCGAAGGCACTTGGGGCGGTCACCTGATCGAACGCTGCGATGTGTTCGATACCGTTCTCGAAACCAGCGACCACGGATCCTTCAACTCTTGGGGCCGCGACCGCTATTGGCACTCTGCGACCCCAGCCGATGTGAAGCTGGACCCGAAACTGCCCTATCTTGATGCCGTGCAGACCACCGTCATCCGTAATAGCCGCTGGCGTTGCGACCATGGCTGGGACATCGACCTCGATGACGGCTCGTCGAATTACGAAATTTACAACAACCTGATGCTCGTCGGAGGCCTGAAATTCCGTGAGGGATATGGACGCAAAGCCTATAACAATATCATGATCAACAACGGCTTTCACCCGCATGTCTGGTTCATCGACTGTGCCAGCGAGTTTCAACGAAACATCGTCATGAAAAAACACGCCGGCACAGGCCTGCCGAAAAACTGGGGTGCGTTGGTGGACTATAATTTCTTCACCTCCGAAGCAGACCGCACCCCGCAACCCGACTCCGGATGTGATGCAAATTCACTGAGTGGCGACCCCATGTTCGTCGATGCAGCGGCCGGTGACTTCCGCGTCAAAGATGGATCACCCGTCCTCAAAACCGGCTTCAAGAATTTTCCAATGAATCAATTCGGCGTGAAAAAACCTGCGCTCAAAGCCATCGCGAAGACACCCGTGATTCCTGCTTTGCGCCTTACAACCGCTCCAGCTGCGGAGTCTAAACCACAGGCACCGCTCCAATGGCTCGGTGCCACGCTTCACGGTCTGCGGGGCGAAGAGTTTTCCGCCTTCGGCGTGAGCAAGGAGGATGGAGGCGTGCAACTCGTCAAAGTGCCAGCAGGGTCTGACGCCGCCCGCGCGGGCATGATGGACAACGATCTGGTGCAGCAGTTGAATGGAATGAAAGTCAGCAACACCGACCAACTCTTTGCCGCCCTCAAAAAAACGGGGGAAACTCCAATCAAACTAAAAGTCATCCGCAACCAGCAAACGGTGGAAATCACCATGCAAGGCAAGGGGAAATAAGCCACCATGAAAACCGCCAAACAACTCATCTGCCTTTTCTTCGCGCTCGGAGCCGCTGTTCTGGCAGACACACCTGACCCCGGCCAGAAGCGCCTGATAGAGCGCGGCTACGGGATGTTCATCCACTTCGGCGTGAACACGTTCAACGAGGTTGAGTGGTCATATGGAAAACTCCCGGCATCCAGCTTCAATCCGACGAATCTCGATTGCGACCAATGGATCCGCATTGCGAAAGAGGCGGGCTTCCGCCATGTCGTTCTCGTTACGAAACATATCGACGGCTTTTGCTTGTGGGATTCGAAATTCACCGAATACGACGTGGCAAACTCTCCGGTGAAAACCGACATCGTCGCGGAAGTCGCCAAGGCATGCCGCAAATACGGCGTGAAGCTGGGTCTCTACTACTCGCTCTGGGATAACAGTGAACCATCCTTCAAGGACAAGGACCCCGGCAAATATGTCGATTACATGAAAAACCAGCTCACCGAGATTCTAACCAACTACGGCGATGTCTGTGAGCTGTGGTTCGACGGAGGTTGGGCGAAACCGGACGAAGATTGGCGCATTCCCGAGGTCTACGCCCTGATCAAGAAGCTTCAGCCCAACTGCCAGGTGACTGTCAACCACACGATCAAGAAACCCGGCAAGCCTCGTTCGATGCGTGTGCCCGAGGACTATCAGAAAGGTGACCCCATCCGCTTCTGGCCCGTCGATTTCCGCACGAAGGATCCCAACCTTGTCAGGGCGGACGACCCGAAGGAGTTCGCCACGGCCGACGGGGCTCTTCACTATCTGCCCTTCGAACACACGATCTGCATCTCGGACCGCTGGAACTGGTTTCAGAAAAAGAACGTGATCCCCGCTCGTGATCCGGACGAATTGGAGGGACTCTTCTACTGGTGCACTGCCAACGATAATGTCCTGTTGGTCAACCTACCACCCGACCAAACCGGTCGCATCCGCGACAACGAATGCGAAGTCATTCTCAAAACCGCGGATTTGTTAGGTATCCGTGGCGGAGACAAACCGCTGCCCAAAGCTCCCGTCAATCAGGCAGCAGGAGTTTCCGCGGTATCGGACAGTGTCTTGAAAGCCGGATACGAGGCATCCATGGCAGTGGATGGCAGCCTTGAACGCAGCCGTTGGGCCGCGAAGGACAATGTCGCGAACCTCACGCTTTCTCCAGAGACGCCCTTCCACTTCGACAAGATATCCATCAACGAACACGCGGAAATTAAGGAGCTTGGCGATGGTTTTTCCCAACAACGGATATTCCGTATCCAGGAGTTCACCATCGACGCGCTCGAGGACGGCGAATGGAAAACCATTCATGAGGGCAAGGAAATCGGCGCTGCACGTGTGATCCGATTTGTCACGAAACACAAAGCAGAAAAGCTCCGGATCCGCATCACCAAATCCTCTGCTCCTCCCAGTCTCAATCTGATCACCGTTTCAGACATGAGCGACAAACCACTTAACCCTGAAAAATAAACCCACATTCCTCACCTCCCTGCTGCTGTCGCCACCGCTCCGGTTTCACAAGAAATGAAGAACAAAAAACCTGTTATATGATGTTGAAATTAATCCAAACCATGAGCCTGCTCGCGACGGTCGTTGCTACCGGCGGAGAAGAGCGGACGGCGTTGAAACAAACATCGGAACCACCGATGGAGTCTTACAACGTCGTCTGGGACAGTCAGAGCAAAAGTTCGACGGATTCGATGCCACTCGCAGGTGGCAATCTCGGACTCAATGTCTGGGTGGAGAACAACGACCTGTTGTTACTCATCGGCAGTCCTAACTGCATGGATGAACGAGGCATGCAGGTGAAACTCGGACTGGTCCGCCTGCACTTCGACCAACCGGTTTTCGACAAGAATTTCCGACAAGAACTGCGCTTGCAGGAAAGCGAGATCATCGTGAGCGGAAGCAGTCCTTCCGGTGGAAAGGTCGAGGTCAAGCTCTGGTGCGAGGTCAATCGACCGGTCATTCATGTTGATATGAATTCGGGAGAACCCCGCACTCTCACGACGTCTTATGAAACGTGGTCCGGATATCAGGCATCCCAACAAGAAGGTGGCTTCGAGTGGGTCAAACGCCTTGCCGAGGTAAACCCGCGGAGGACGCAAGACATGAAGTCGCAGGGCATGGAGGACTTTGCCAAATCCATCCCCGACCCGCTTTCAAAACTCACACTCGGCGGACGCCTGGATGCACCCGGCTTGATCGCGCTGCCGGAATCCAAGGGGAAATTCAACACTCTGGACACCCAGATCACATCGGTTGCCACGAAAACTCCGGTTTCTGCAATCAACCTCACGTTCACCCTGCGTATGGAGCAGGACGATTCTCTCACAGCATGGAAATCCGCGCTCGCCGCGTCTGCTGCACAGGTCAAGGCGTCCACGAGCGAATCACGCGCGGCCACATTGGATTGGTGGAAATCATTCTGGAACCGCAGCCATATATCCATCGCGGCGGATCCCTCGAAGGATCGCACGCAGGATCTACCATGGCTGACGGGAAGAAACTATCAACTTGTCCGCTATACCATGGCTGCCAATACCTCCGGCCGCGCGATGACCTTGTTCAATGGCGGTATCTTCGCCTGCGCTGGCAATCCTGACAAACGCAACTGGGATTTCTGCCAGTTCATGGCCCAGAACCAACGACTGGTTTACTGGCCGATGCTGCGTGCGGGGGACTTCGACCTGCTCAAGGTGGCCACGGATTTCTATCAGGAACGCACGGAAATGAACCGCATGCATGTGCGGAAATTCTGGGATGTCGAGGGTGTCACCTATCCCGAAGCTTTGAATATTTTCGGTCTTAGTGCCATCGGCACCGATGGCGATGGACGATGCAAACCCAAGCATTTGCTCTATCACTACACCTCCGGCATGGAGTTCGCGCTCATGATGTTGGAGATGGAGCGCTACACCGGCAAGGCGATCGACGGCTACGTTGAACCCGCTCTTGGTTTCATTTCCTATTACGACGAGTATTTTCAGAAATCCACCCTCAAGCGGACCGGCAAGCCACTCGATGAAAAGGGCCGTCTCATCATCTATCCAAGTGACGCCTGCGAACCGTATCACGGATGCACCAACAACACCGATGTCATCGCCGGTCTCACCGCGCTCAGCCGGGAACTTCTCGCATTGCCGCAAGGACGCCTGACCGCCAAGCAGCGGACTTATGTCGAAGGATTTCGCGCGCGCATCCCAGAATTCCCGATGGAAGAGAAGGACGGTAAGAAGTTTTTCGGCGCAGCCAGATCATGGGAATGGGTGATGAAAAACGGCAATATGGACTTCCCGCAAATGTATGTCTGTTTCCCGTTCTCCATCCTCTCGCTCGGTCGCAGTGATATGAGTCTGGCTCAAAACACCTGGGATCTCAGTCCAATCGAGCCCGCCATCCAACATCAGAACCAATGTTGGTATCAATCCGCAATCAATCTCGCGCGTATGGGACAAGCGGCGCAAGCGGCCGCCCTCACTGTGGAGAAATTCAACCATCCCGGCTACCGGTTCCCCACGTTCTATTTCACCCGTTACTCCGGCGGCAAAGGAAATTTCTGTCACAGCCCGGACATGGACCATGGAGGCACCGCCATGACAGCCCTTCAAGAGATGCTGATGCAGGCCGATGGAAAACGCATCCTGCTAGGTCCCGCATGGCCGAAAAACTGGAACTGCTCATTCAAACTGTGCGCTCCCTATCAGACCACCGTCACCGGCCACGTCACCGGCGGCAAGGTGATCGTGGATTCTGTTAGCCCTGAGTCGCGACGGGCGGACATTCAGATTTTCCCACTCGCCGCCGAAACTTCCGCCGTCACCGTAACCGCGGACGCCCCGGTGCTGTTGAGTTCACCACAGGATTACCAAGTGTTTCAACGCGAGTCCAAAGATGCCGGAAAGATAGAAATTGCTGGCAGCGTCAAGTCCGCCGGGACTTGGGAATACCGTCTAACCGGAAATTCCCGCGTCGGAGAATTGCCGGGGAATTGGCAACCGTTGCCAATCAATGCCACAACGCGTTCGTTTGCCACGAAAGCGGCTGTCCCCGCAGGTGGATGGTATAAACTGGAAGTCCGCAGCGAGGGGAAATCCACTGTGGTCGAACGTGTTGGAGTGGGCGAGGTTTTTGTCGTCGCCGGACAATCGAATTCCGCGAACCACGGATCGGGAAAACAACAACCGAAGAGTGGTTTGGTGTCGGCCTTTGATGGTCAGCGCTGGGTGCTGGCGAATGATCCGCAGCCCGGTGCTTCAGGTGGAGGCGGAAGTTTCCTGCCGGCCTTTGGCGATGCGCTCGTGGCCAAGTATCAAGTGCCTGTCGCCCTTGCCGCAACGGGTGTCGGAAGCTCCAGTGTTAGAGAATGGCTGCCGCAAGGCGAGAAGATGCGCCAACAACCGACGACCGGTAAAAACGTCGTGCCCGCAGGCCCCGGTGAGTGGACGAGTATGGGAGTGCTTTTTGACAAGTTCGTGAAGCGGTGCCAGGCGCTCGGTCCTCGGGGTTTCCGCGCGGTGCTGTGGCATCAAGGAGAGTCCGATGCCGGACAGGCGCGGGCGGGTTACCCGGCCGACCGTCAGATCACCGGCGAGCAATACCGCCAGTTCATGGAGATCTTGATCAAGGCGACCCGCAAACAAGCCGGTTGGGAAATGCCTTGGTTTGTTGCGCTGGCGACCTTTCACAGCGAGAAGGATGCCGCCGATGAGGAGTTTCGCGCCGCGCAAAAAGCGTTGTGGGATAACGGGATCGCCGTCGAAGGCCCGGACAGCGATGCGCTCAAGGGCAATCTGCGCGCCGGAGTGCATTTCAACGGCGAGGGATTACAGAAACACGGCGAAGCATGGGCGCAGAAAGTCGGCCTGTGGTTGGATAAACAATTATCGAAATAAGACGCACATCATCTTCACACAATCAAAATTATGAACCTCTACGATACCATGAATCACAAACATTACTCCAAACACCTCCTTTCACTTCTCGTGCTCGCCGCGTTCACCGGATCCGCCCGCGCCGACGATGCGATTGAAAAACGAATCCTCTGGTCGGATAAACCGGTGGTTTTCGATCAGAGACAGACGGAGAACATGCGCTACGCCGCAGAACATTGGTCCAAGAATGTGTTTCCCCTCGGCAATGGCCGATTGGGTTGCACGGTTTTCGGTGACCCAAAAAAGGAGCGGATCCAGTTCAACGAGGACTCATTGTGGGTTGGCAACGAGGACTGCACCGGCGGCTATCAGCCATTCGGCGACCTCTACATCGAGATGCCGCACACCGAGTTCTCTAACTACAGACGCGAACTGGACATCAGCAACGCCGTGCAGACGGTCACCTACACCTCAGGCGGAGTGAACTACAAACGGGAGTATTTCTCCAGCCATCCCGCCCAGGTCATGGCATACCGCTTCACTGCGGACAAAAATGGTTCTCTCACCGGCAAGGTGACGATCGGTAATCTCCATGAAATCCCGACCACCGCCGAGGGGAAAACTCTCACCATGAAAGGCCACACCGAGCCGTTCTTCTGGTGGCAGCTCCAGGTCAAGCAACCGAAACGCTTGTTAGGCGGACGCGAATACGCCTCGGACAAGATCATCGACCTCGATTTCGAGGCTCAGGCACGGGTGATCAACGGAGGTGGCACGGTCAAAACGGTCGGTGATGCGGTCGTATTTGAAAACTGCGACAGCCTGACCATTCTTCTCGCTGCGGACACGAACTATATCAACCAGCGCGACAAGGGATGGCGCACCGATCATCCACACGCACGCATCTGCGCCCAACTTGCCGCTGCGGAGCCACGCGGCTTCGATGAACTTCTCAAGGAACATGTGGCGGATTACCAACGTCTCTACGGCCGCCTCGCCATCAATCTGGGCAAGACCCTGAAAAGCATCACCGATCTTCCCACGGCCCAACGGGTGAAAACCTATCAGGAACAGTTCAAAGCCAAGGGCATCGCCGAAGACCGCGATCTGGAGACGTTGATCTATCAGTATGCCCGCTACCTCATGCTCAGTTGCTCGCGCCCGGGCGAAGGCGCGCTTCCCGCCAACCTGCAAGGGCTCTGGCTCTACGAATTGCGGCCCGCATGGCGCTGCGATTACCACACCGACATCAATGTGCAGATGAACTACTGGTTCACCGACCAGGCGAACGTTGCCGAATGTTTCATACCACTGGCCGAGTGGGTCGATTCAATCCGCGACGTCCGCAAGGAGGAGACCCAGAAAGTGCTCGGGGTCAAGCGCGGTTGGCTGATGCGCTCGGAGAACAACATCTTCGGTGGCTCGACCTACTATTTCCAAAAAGGCGATTCCGCCTGGATCTCCCAAAATCTTTGGGACCATTACGCCTTCACGCAGGATAAGGAATATCTCAAACGCTACGCCTATCCGGTGATGAAGGAGATCAGCGAGTTCTGGGTCGATCACTTGAAAGAACTCCCCGATGGAACGCTGGTCGTCCCTGACGGTCGATCACCCGAGCATGGCCCGGAGAAATCCGATGCCGTCTCCTACGACCAACAACTCTGCTGGGATCTCTTCAGCAACACGATCGAGGCAAGCAAGGCGCTGGGCGTCGATGCCACTTATCGCGACGAATTGATCGCCAAACAAAAGAAACTGTTAGGACCGAAAATCGGCAAGTGGGGCCAACTCCAGGAATGGATGGAGGACATCGATGATCCGAAAAACGACCATCGCCACATCAGTCACATGATGGCGGTTTTTCCCGGACACCAGATTCACCCGACGGTCACACCCGAGCTCGCCACGGCCGCCAAGATCAGCACCCTCGCACGCGGGCCCGGCCCGACGGGCTGGAGCAAGATTTTCAGATCCTGCGTTCTCGCCCGCCTGCTTGATGCGGAGAATGCCTACAAGCGCTTGTCTGAAGTCATTGCCGAAAAGACCGCCGACAACCTCTGGATGACGCATCCGCCATTCCAGATCGACGCCAATTTCGGCTTTGCTGCGGCGACTAACGAAATGCTCGCCCAGTCGCACATGGGATTCATCCACCTGCTGCCGGCATTGCCTAAGGCGTGGCCACAGGGCCACGTCAAAGGAATGCGCGTTCGCGGAGGCTTCGAAATCGACATGCAGTGGGACAAAGGCAGCCTCGTCCACGCGGAGATCCGCAATGTATCGGGAACCGAAGCCAAATGCGAAATCCGCAATGCCAATGGCACCGTCAAACTTTCCCTGCCCGCAAACGGCACCCGCGCCTTACAACCGACCGATTTCAAATGATTTCCAACCCATATTTTCCATCCTATCAAACACATGAAGCCTAACCAAAACACCATCGGAGCGATCGCTTTCTCCGTTTTTGCCCTCGCGGCGTCCGCTTTTCCGGCAATCGCCGCCACAATCCCCGCACAACTTCCGGCACCGGACGGCAAGCCGGGAAATCCCGCCAAACCGGTGAAAGTCTATATCCTCGCCGGCCAGTCGAACATGGTCGGCATGGGGGAATTGACGGGCGCGAAATGCGCATACACCGGCGTTTACCTGAGTTCGGATCCGGAAACGCCTACAGGCCCGTATGACCTCCCGCAGGTCGGCAAATTCAAATTTGCTCCGCTTGCCGTATTCCAACCCGACGGCAAACCCGCCCGCGACCCGCTTGCCCAAGGCTTGATCGAAGTTCCGGAACACGGAGTCTATCAGGTCCAATGCGGCAGCGGCGATGGATCGTTTGGTTCCATGGATATCGATGGCAAGACAGTCTACTCCCGCTCGACGGGCGGCTTGCGGTTAAAAGGGGAAATCACCCTTGAACCCGGCAAGCGCTACCCTTTCACCATCACCGGATTCGAAGGTGGCGCACCACGATTTTGGCTACGAAAAATGGATTTGTTAGGAAAAGGTGACCTCGAAACAATCGTAAAACGCGATGGCATGTTTCCATGGCTCGCCGATCCGTCAGGCATGTGGCTCGCCCGTCAGGATGTTTTCATTCGGGATGCCCGTCTGAATCCCACGGGCAACGGAGTGCCCCTCTTGCCTACTGTGAACAATGGGGGTAAATCCGTCGGCCCTGAACTTGGCTTCGGCCACGTCATGGGCACCTATCACGATGAGGCCGTTCTCATCATCAAATGCGCGATGGGCAACCGTGCCCTGGCCTTCGATTTTCGTCCGCCCTCCAGCGGCCGCAAGGATCCCAAGAGCGAATGGGAAAGCCTTGAATACCGGCTCATGATTGAGGGAGTGCACAACACACTTGCCAAAATCGATCAACACGTCCCGGGCTACAAGGGCCAGGGCTATGAAATCGCGGGCTTCGCATGGTGGCAGGGTCACAAGGACAGCGGCACCGAAGGAACCATCGCCGAATACGAAAAAAACCTCGTCAACCTGATCAACGACCTCCGCAAGGAATTCAAGGCACCGAAGATGCCTGTGGTCATCGGCGGTCTCGGCTTCGGCGGTCACAATATACAGGAAAAATTCCGCCGTATCATGGAAGCGCAGATGGCTGTTGGAGATCCCGCGAAGCATCCGGAATTCGCAGGCACCGTCGCCTCGGTTGATACCCGCGATTTCTGGCGCGAAGTGGACGAATCGCCCAAGTCCGAGGACTATCATTACAACCGCAATGCCGAAACCTATCTCCGCGCCGGTGACGCTTTTGGTCGCGCAATGGTCGGTTTGTTAGGTGGCAAAGCGGAACCTCTGCCACAGCCTCCCCGTCCGCAAGTGGCTGCCAAGAATACTTCGGAAGAGCTGACAGCAGAACAACAAGCTGCGGTCTGGAAGAAGCTCACCCCTATCATCCTCGACGGCATTATACCCGCCTTCATCGCCGACCCCGCCAAACAAGCCCTGCTGACCACCGAAGCCAAGGGCGTGCGGCCCAAGCAAACCGACCAAATCCTGCGTGGTGTCATGGACGGCGTGATCAGCGCTTACAATGCCGCCGGAATCCACGATTACGATTGGAAAATCTTCGGCAAGGATCTGCGTGACCTCGAATGGGAATCATTCAGTTTTGATCCCGCTGAAACGCTGCCCAAGGAAAAACGCCCACGCTATCGCGCCGTAACACCACCAGCCGGCATGGAAAACTGGTTCTCCACCGACTTCGATGCCGCCAAGGCGGGCTGGAAGAAAAGCCTGCCACCCTTCGGCCAACTGGATGGCAAGCTGGCCCCCCTCCGCACTTGCGAACTTGGTGTCTGCGGCTGCGGCAAAATGCCCCGCACGCTCTGGGAAAAGGAAGTGCTGCTCACCCGCGGCACCTTCGACATCCCGCCACTCAAGGACGGCCATCGCTACCGTTTCGTCGTCGGTGGCAGCGCCCACGTTCTATCAGGCGAAGGCTATGCCATCTACGTCAATGGCAAGCTGCTCGCAGAATCCAAGGAAGGCGTCCCCACCCGTGTCGGCGGCCTGCCACGCGGCGGATATGTTTTCACCGACCTTCGCGACGAATTCAAAGGCGGCAAGGTCACCATCGCGGTGAAGAGCTTCCTGCAATATGCCAGCAAGTCC
This sequence comes from Akkermansiaceae bacterium, assembly GCA_903906515.1. Lineage (GTDB taxonomy): Bacteria > Verrucomicrobiota > Verrucomicrobiia > Verrucomicrobiales > Akkermansiaceae > Luteolibacter. The sequence continues at coordinate 17,737 of CAIVKO010000166.1, read as the reverse complement.
GGCCCTATCCCACCCAGCGGTCATCTAACCGCCTGGATGGAGGAACAAAAACTCCCGCCGGGCATCGAAGCCGTGAAGCCCTGAACCATCCTCATGTTTTCCCCCACAGCAATCAAGCTAGGGATTCATTCATGAAACACACACTTCTCACGGTGCTGCTGGCATGCCTGTCTTCAGCAAGTGCGGTGGAAAGCCTCTCGCTCGCGGGTGAATGGCGTTTTTCGCTAGATTACAAAGGAACCGGTGAACAAGAGAAATGGTTTACCGGCGACTTGGAAGGCACGGTGCATTTGCCAGGAACCCTCGCACAGAATCATCAAGGTCCACGAGCCGGACCGGCGGAAATCACCAAAGAACTGAGTTCAGAATATCCCTACGAAGGATTCGCGTGGTATCAGAGAACGTTTCAAATTCCCGAAAACTGGCGCGGGCGCTCTATCGAACTTTTTCTGGAACGCAGCAAGGTCACCATGGCCTGGTTGGACGATAATTACCTGGGCACGCAGGACGCTCTGGGTACCGCACAAATATATCAACTGGGGGAGCTTTCTCCCGGCTCGCACCGGCTGACAGTCCGCGTGGATAGCAAGACCCGTCCGTTTGGTGTTGGCGGACACATGATTATCACCAGCCCGCAGACAAAATGGAACGGTCTTCTAGGAGACCTGAATCTCACGGCACACGAACCGGTTTGGATTCAACAGGTGCGCGTGACTCCAGACCTGCCTCACCAGGCGGCGCTGATAAATATCTCCATAGGCAACACCACTAACATTCCGCAGCGCGGTCGGATTATTTTGTCCGCCACGCCGTTCAACGTCCCGGAAGCGAACGACCTAACGCCAACCAACATCACCCGCGACTTTACCGCCGTTCCGGGAGGCACAACCTTTTCTATCATCCTGCCACTGGGGTCCCATGCACTGCTGTGGGATGAATTTCATCCAGCGCTTTATCGCTTGGAGGTGAAGCTTGCGACCGAAGCGGTGAATGGAAAAATATTCCAAGACATCCGCCAGGAGGAGTTTGGACTCCGGGAATTCAAAACGAAGAACGGTCAATTCACCATCAACGGACGCGTCCTCATGCTCCGCGGCAAGCACGACGCCATGGTTTTCCCGATGCAGGGGCATGTGGCTATGGATCGTGCCGAGTGGATGCGCGTGCTGACAGTGGCAAAATCCTATGGGATCAATCACTACCGGTTCCACACCTGCACACCGCCAGAGGCGGCTTTTGCGGCGGCAGACCGTGTGGGCATCTATCTGCAACCGGAACTCTATAACAATGGTTCTTACAACAACAAGGCCCTCGCCTATAACCTGGAGGAGGGAACTCGCATTCTGACAACCTATGGCAATCATCCTTCGTTTGTCATGTTCTCGCTGGGAAACGAGATCAAGGAAGGACGCGAGAACCGAGTAAAAACAGTGGCCGGGTTGAAGGCGTTTGATTCGACGCGGCTCTATGCACAAGGATCAAACAACGATTTCAACCGGTTGAAGCTGGCGGAAGGAGATGATTATTGGACGACTATCCGGACCAGGACGGATTCAGCGGAGCATGCGGTGCGAGGTTCCTTTGCGCATGCCGATAAACCGCTGGGCCATATCCAGTGTCTGCGCCCTGCCACAACCTATGACTATCGGTTAGCGATCAAGGATGTGCCCATCCCGGTAATCGGCCATGAAGTAGGCCAGTTCGAGGTGTTCCCGGACTTCCGCGAGATCAAGAAATATACCGGCATACAAAAACCATGGAATCTGGAAACCTTTCGTCGCCGGTTGGATGCCGCGGGAATGCTGGATCAGGCCGATGCCTTCGTCGCCGCTTCCGGTGCGCTGGCTGTGCAATGTTACCGTGAGGACATCGAAGCCTGCTTGCGCACTCCGGGTTTCGGCGGATTTCAACTGCTAGACCTCCAGGATTTTCCAGGGCAGGGAACCGCGCCGGTTGGCATTCTCAATGCCTTCATGGAAAGCAAGGGACTCATCACCCCGGAAGCGTGGCGCCACTTCTGTGGACCGGTCGTTCCGCTGGCGAGAATGGACAGCTACACTTGGTCAAATGACCAAATGTTCACTGCCCGGATTGAAATTGCGCAGTATGGCCCGACGGATTTGAAACAGATTCCATTGATCTGGCGGTTGGTTGATGGCCATAAAACAATCGTCGCTGAAGGCGAATTGGCGGCGCGTGATTACGGTCAAGGGCTAGTCCCGGCTGGAACCGTGACAATTCCATTGGACAAGCTGCCCGCACCAGCGCGTTATGATTTGCAACTGCGACTGGGACAGACCGTCTATCAGAATTATTATCCGCTGTGGATCTATCCCAATCAGGTGGACACCACGCCTCCGGAATCCGTCACCATTCGTCACACATGGGACCTTGACACGCAGGAGCTTCTTCGCGATGGCAAAACGGTCTTGCTGTTGCCCCCCCCGGATAGTTTGCCCGGCGTGGAAGGCTTCTTCGCTCCAGATTTTTGGTGTTACACGATGTTTCGCAACATTTGCGAATCACGCAAGCAGGCGGTTGCCCCAGGAACGCTGGGATTATTGATCGATTCGAGCCATCCAGCCCTGTCGGAGTTCCCGACTGAGAACCACAGTGACTGGCAATGGTGGGATCTGGTGATGGGTAGCCGGGCACTGGTTTTGGACGCTACACCTTCCGCCTATCGGCCCATCGTACAGGGCATCGATAACTTCGAGCGCAATCACAAGCTCGGCTATCTTTTCGAGGCCAGAGTCGGGCGAGGAAAGCTGCTCGCCTGCACCTTGGATTTGTTGCATAAACCGCAAAGCGCCGTCGCGCGGCAGATGCTACATAGTTTGTTTAAATATGCACAATCGGACATCACCCCTAAAACGGACCTCCCGGTGGAAACATTGAATGCCATCTTCGCGCCGCCGAGTCCGGCCCAGATAAAGAATCCCGATGGTTCATTCAGTGAGTTCTTTGACCGAAAAGAACCTTGAAATTTGTGCCGCTATCGAGAATCATTACCGAAAGATTGAGCACCCCACGTCCGTATCAGCGGCGAAGCCAAAGGAACCCCATTTAAAATCATTCATGAAACACACACTCGTCTGCTTGCTGTATTCGTTGCTTGCCCTGCCACTCTGCCCCGCAGCAGACGCACCCAAGCCCAATCCCCCATCAACGGTTGAGACTATCACCATTGAGGGCAAAATGCTGACCCTCAAAGTACCCACGGAGGCGGCGCCCGGAAAACCCTGGCTCTGGGTCGGCGAATTCGGCGGCCACCTCAAATCGCTCGAAGACGGCCTTGTTGCAAAAGGCTGGCACGTCGCCTATGTGGGCGTCAGCAACCAGTTCGGCTCGCCCGAATCCATGGCCGTCTGGGAAAAAGTTTACGAGGAGCTTCACGGAAAACGCGGCCTCGCAGCGCGTCCCGCCCTGCTCGGCATCTCACGAGGCGGGCTCTATGTGAATGCATGGACACGCCTGCATCCCGATCGTGTCAGCGTGCTCTATCTGGATAACGGCGTGTGTGACGTCCGCTCGTGGCCCGGCGGATTCCAACTCACAGAAAAAGGCAAGGGCAGCAAAGGTGACTGGACCCGCTACAAGACCGAGTTCAAGTTTACTTCGGACGAAGAAGCCATGGAGAAATCCATCCGTGCGGCCGACAGCTTTGCTCCTGCCATCAAGAACAACGTGTTTTTGATCTCCGTGCACGGCACTGCGGATCACACCGTGCCCTACGTCGATAACGCCAAACTCGTCGTGGACTTGTGGGAAAAATCCGGCGGCCGCTTCAAAACCTTCCCCAAGGAAGGCGGCGACCACCATCCCCACGGATTGCCCGATCCCGCACCGCTGATAGAACTCCTTAGCAAGGAAGGCACCACACCTCCATGACGGCCATACGCATGAAACATTGGACTGCGGGTTTTGTATTCGCAGTTGCAACCCTTGGTTTTTCCCACGGAAAGGAAAGCGGCACAATCCAACCGAATGCCGATGCAGCCACGCCCTCGGCTACAGCTGAGAAATCCATCAAAAAAATGCAGGATGAATTTCTGAAATTGAAATTCGGCATGTTCATCCACTATAACATGGAGACCTACAAGGGCGTCCAGTGGGTATCGGAATACCAGAATCCAGCCGACTTCAACCCGGGCGGCAAGATCGATACCGACGCATGGGCGGATGCGGCCAAATCCGCCGGAATGAAATATGCCATTCTAACCGCAAAACATGTCAGCGGCTTCTGCCTGTGGGACAGCAAATTCACCACCTACGACGTGATGAATCCGGCGTGCACTTACCAACAGGATATCGTCGCGCAGTTCATCAAGTCTTTCACCAGCCGCGGCCTCAAGGTTGGGCTTTATTACTGCTGGCGGAACAAGGAATTCAAAAGTGAATACAAGGTGCTGCCGCCCGAGTGTGATCCAGCCACGCATTCGTTTGCCGAACAGGTCGATTTTCAAAAGAAACAAATCTCTGAACTGGTGGAGAAATACCCCGAAGCGTTCTGCATCTGGAACGACGGCCTTGAAGAAGGAATCATGCCGGCGGCGGATGCGAGCGCCTTCTACCGCAGCCTCAGTCGCGACGTGTTAGGCATCGCAAACTGGTGGGATTGGAAAAAGAAGGGCACTCCATTTCTGGACATCGCGGTGAAGGAGATGACGGAACTCCCGGAAGACAACCAGTATCCGGGCGAAACGTGCTGGACCCTGGAGAAAGGCTGGTTTTGGTCCGAAGGCACTCGCCCGAAAACCGCCAGTCAGGTCGTCGATCTCCTGAAGAGGGCTAACAACAGGCATTCGAATTTCCTGCTCAATGTCGGACCTAACAAGAATGGCCGGTTCGAGCCTGCCAGCATCGAGGTGCTTGCGGAAATCGGCAAGCAACTGAACATACGTGAGGGTCAGTAAATGCGGGTGACTTCCAAGCGCTGCCAATAATCACAGTCGCGCCAGTTAGAAAACGATTCGTTATAGCCACGCAACCTGCGACCGGTGGCCACAAAATCGCCCGCCACAAGCACCTCGTTCATCGCCTCCGCGGACTTGACCGTCCGCACCACCGAAAAAGCGCCACGCAGCAAGCGCCGGGTCAGCGATTGCATCGTCCGATGCCCCTCGCCCGTCACCAGATTGACCGCCAACACCCCGCCCGGGGCCACCGCTCGCTTAAGATGACCGATCAAACCGCCATCCCACGCCCGCGGACGGAAAACATCGGTTTTACCCGCCAGATAAATATCGTCGATCACCACGTCAAACGAGCGCCGGTTTTTCTCCAGCCATGAGTAGGCATCGCCAAGTCTCACCTCGATCCCCAAGGCATCGAGCTCCATGTGCTCGCGGGCGAGGTCGACAATCCCGGGGTCGATATCGATCGCCGTCAGCCGGCAATCCGGCAGCAAATGCCTCAAAATCCGGAATGCGGTGCCGCCTGCCAAACCGAGCATCAGGATCGATCGTGGTGGATCATGCCGACCCAGCAAAGCTCCCGCCGCGATCATGTCCCAGGCCAGCCCGGTGAGAAACCGCTGCCGGTGAAATGACGCGTGGACCGCGCCCTCGACTCGGAATTCCGTCGCATGCGCGGATTTCCAGATTTCGAGCGATTGGTGAGATGTATGGACGACTTGCGTGCGGCGCATGGTCACGCAGGCTGCACGAAATTCCCCGGAATGGAAACCCATTCCTGCTCCCAGCGACCCGTCGATGGCCGGTTTTCGGGGTAGAATCCGCGAAAAATCTTTGGAAATTCAAATTTACGTAAGATTCTGCTTGGCAACCGGGCGAGGATCTTCCAATTTCCGCGCCCGCCTGTCTGCCGACCGGCCTAATCGAGCCTCACCATGTCCGTATCCATCCGCCTCAATCGCAAGGGAACCAAAGACCGCCCTTACTATAAAATCGTTGCCGTTGACAGCCGCAAGCGTCGCGACGGTCGTTACATCGAACAACTTGGCACCTACGATCCAAAGATCGAAGGCACCAACTACACCATTGATCTGGCCATCGCCGATAAATGGCTCGCCGTCGGCGCCAAGCCCTCGGAAACCGTCAACAGCATCATCCGCAAGGCCCGCACTGCGGCGACCAAAGCCTGATCGACTGTCGGCAACCCCACCACTTTTCAGAACAACCGCGTTCCGCAAGGACTGCGGTTGTTTTGTTTGGTCAGGCCATGATGTCTGAAACTCCCATTTCCTTCGAAGAATTCATGCGGCGGGCACTGCACGATCCCGCACGCGGATACTACGCGCGGCGGATCACCGGGGTCGGCCTGCACGGCGACTTCACCACCGCCCCGGTGCTCTCGGAAATGCCGGGCAAGGCCATCGCGAACTGGGCGTTAAGAGCGATGACGAAATGTGGGTGCCGTAATCTGATCGAAATCGGTCCCGGCGAGGGAAAACTGGCTGCCGCCGTGATGAAACACCTGCCATGGCACACCAAATGGCGCACCCGCCTGCATCTGGTGGAAACATCGGCACCACTCGCGGATCTGCAGAAAAAACTCCTGGGAAAATCCGCCGTCTGGCACGACTGCCCCGCCGCTGCACTTGACGCCTGCCGCGGGAAGGCTGTCATTTTTTCCAACGAACTTGTGGATGCATTTCCCGTCAAAAGATTCTGCAAATCGCCAGAGGGCTGGCGGGAACTCGCGGTGACTTTCAACTCCGCCGGAAATCCGTTAGAGTCTCTGCTGTCACCCGCACCATTGCCGGATTCATCCGGGTTTTCCGACAACCACCCGCCAGGCCAATGGATCGAAGTGCACGATTCCTACCGCCTCTGGCTGGAAGCATGGCAGCCGCACTGGAAATCCGGGCGGATGCTGACCATCGATTACGGATCCACCGCGGACACCCTCTACCACCGCCGACCACGGGGGACCGTGCGCGGCTATCTCATGCAGCAGCGGATGGAAGGGATGAAAATCTATCAAAACCCGGGACGCCAGGACCTGACCGCCGACGTGAATTTCACCGACATCATCCGCTGGAGCGCACCATGGACGGATGAGGTGACATTGTGCGACTTCGCCACCTTTCTCCAAAACCATGCGAATCCGTCATCGTCCATCGACCACGATCTGACAAACCCGGAAGGTGCTGGAAAAGCCTTTCTGGTGCTGGACCAAAAGGCAACGTACCGCTTGTAGCGGCGGTCTGTGACCGTCGAAGCCAATGAACACTCCGAGGGAAAAGCTTTCCATATCTAACCACTCAAACTGAGACGCCCCACCAATCCGGCTCGTTTCCCGGCTTCCATTTGATATTGCAACCGCTGCTCGGATAGGGACGGGCAAGCGCCTCCTCCCCGCAAAGCATTCTTCTCACGGCTTCCCGTAGATCGCCACCATGCGCCGCCACAGCACCGCTCGGGCGGGAATAATCAAACTGCCCAGAATAAAACAGCCTGCCCTCGCCATCCAGCAGGAAAAAATCCGGCGTGCAGGCCGCGCCGTATGCCTTGGCGGTTTCCTGACTTTCATCGATCAGATAGGGAAACTCCCAACCGTGTTCCGCAGCGAAGGATTTCATTTTGGCTGCGGCATCCTGCGGGTAACGCTCCACATCGTTCGAATTGATCGCCACGGTGTGGATTCCCATCGCTTTGATTTCAGAGGCCAAACGGCCCAGTGCGTCCGCCACATGGATCACGAACGGACAATGATTACACGCAAACACCACCAACAACCCCTGATGCCCTAACGCCTCGGCCAACGAAACCATACGACCGTCTGCATCAGGCAGGGAAAAATCCGGAACCGCAACCCCGGCGCCCAATCGAAATGTGGAAAGAACTTCAGGCATAGTTGGAAGCTATCACATAAATTCGGTTTTTACAACCCTTCTAAAATCTCCCCGTCCGCGCATGGTTTCAGGTCAAAATCGTCAACCCTCACACGCATGCCTGTTATGGAAGGAGCGGATTTTTGATTTGCGTCGTAGTGGATGATGGCGGAGTCTGCGGGCGCAACACCCCAACCATGAACATCCTCCTCCTCAAAACACTCCACATCGCCGGAGTCTTCGCCCTCTTCACATCGCTTGGATCCATCCTGCTAGCCGGATCCGGCAAAAAGGGTGCTTCCATGCTCCACGGCATATCACTCGTGCTGGTGCTGCTTCTCGGTTTCGCCATGCTTGGCAAACCACCGATGCATCATGCCTGGTGGATGATCAAACTCGGTTTGTGGCTGTTTATCGGCGTGGCCCCAACCTTGGCAAAGCGCAAGGTGCTCCCCTCTTCAATCGTGCTTCTGCTCTGCCTGCTTGCCGCCACATACGCCGCATATCTGGCAATCATGAAGCCTTTCTGAGCTCATAAGGCCTCGGGCAGGATGTCCGAGCCACTTCTGGAAGGAGAAAAAAACCGCTGTGCCGTCATTGGCGCTGTGAGCCACGTTCCGTAAACTCAATAAGTGGGGTCGTCCGTTGTCTTTCAGTCTACCTGTGAAGGCGTGACTTCTTTACCTCGGATAATGACTCCGTTTCAATCATATCGGTTCGGGCCAGCAACCAAAATTGTCGGACACAGCAGTCACAGGTAAGATACCCAGCCACCGATTTCACGCAACTGAAAAACAAAATAAGGCACGATTTTCCATGAGTCCGGACCATCCATCCGGGCGTTGTTAAAAAAAATTCGTTTTTCGGGTTGCCAGATGCGCGGACGGCCCCTAGCTTGCGCCTCCCGCGATTCTTCAAACCACCACACGCGATGTCCAAGCACAACAGTCTCAAATCAAGCGCCACCGTCGGCGGCAAACGTTCCGTTCTCAAGCGTTTTGAACGCGTCAAGCTTCTCAAGGAGCGCGGTGAATGGAAAGACGGACGTTCTCCCGTAGGACTTCCGAAGACCAAACACGAGGGTTGATCCCTTGCTGGTTTCCACCTTCAAAGTGCGCGGAGCCCACCGGGTTTCGCGCCTTTTGCATTCCATACCACTGCTATGAAAGACGGCCCACGCCTCAATAAATACCTCGCATCCTGCGGGGTGGGATCCCGCCGCGCCTGTGATGATCTCATCCAAGGCGGACGGGTGGAGGTGAATGGCAGCCCGTGCGTCAACATGGGAACCCGCATCTCGCCGGGCGATCACGTCCGCGTGGATGGCAAACGGGTGGCTCCGCGTGAGGTCCTGATCGTGGCATTCCACAAGCCGCGTGGCTTCGTCTGCACCCGCGAGGACGAGCTCGGCAGAGACACCATTTACACGCTTCTTCCGGAAACCATGCGTTCGCTCCACCACGTCGGGCGATTGGACCGGGATTCCGAGGGATTGTTGATCATGACCAATGATGGCGATCTTTCCCAACAATTGATGCATCCATCGAAATCGGTGGAAAAGGAATACCTCGTCACCTCGAATCAGGCGTTCGAAAACGAACATCTGGACCAATTTCTGGCCGGCGTTTACACCCCCGAAGGCAAGCTCAAGGCTAAATCCATCGAGCGTCTGTCGCCCCGCCGCCTCAGCGTCGTGCTCGAACATGGAGCCAAGCGCCAAATCCGGGTGATGTTCGACACACTCGGTTACCAGGTCACCAAGCTGATGCGCGTCCGCGTCGGCGGCCTCTGGCTGGGCGACCTGGAACCCGGACGATTCGCCATCCTCAACCGCGTGGAAATCGCGATGTTGCTGAGCAACGGAGCCTCCGAAAAGGCCGCTCCGGCCCGCCCGCGTAAAAAAAACGGCGCCTGATCGGTTGATGGCTTGCCGAAGTCGAAATCCCCCCCTAGATTCCGCCCTATCATGCGCGATTTTCGTCTGCCCTGATTTTTGAAATTTTCCCAAACCGATGAGTTCCAACACGCAAAACCCCAACCACGATCTGGACGTCGTGCACGTCCCATCCCAAGAGTTTTCCTCCAAAGCCCGCATCCCGTCCATGGCGGCTTACGAGGAGCTTTATCAGGAATCCATCGCACGCCCCGAGGAATTCTGGGCCCGAGAGGCGGCGGAACTTTCCTGGAGGAAACCATGGACCCAGGTCCTCGATTGGCAGGACGCCCCGTTCGCGAAGTGGTTCGTCGGCGGCAAACTGAATGTCTGTGAAAACTGCGTGGACCGCCACGTCGAAGGAGGGCGCAAGGACAAGGCCGCCATCATCTGGGAGGGTGAACCCGGCGACAAGCGGGTGATCACCTACGGAGAACTCCAACAGGAAGTCTCACGCTTCGCCAATGTGCTCGAAACCAAGGGAGTCAAGGCCGGAGACCGCGTGCTGATCTACATGCCGATGATTCCGGAAGCCGCATTCGCCATGCTCGCCTGCGCGCGCATCGGAGCCGTGCACAACGTGGTTTTCGGCGGATTCGCTGCGGATGCCATCGCGGATCGGTTAGAAGACTCCGGTGCCACCACGATCATCACCGCAGACGGCGGATGGCGCCGTGGCAAGGTCGTGGCGCTCAAGCCGGTAGTGGACGAAGCCCTGGCGAAATACCCGCACGTCAACCAAGTCGTCGTGGTCAAACGCTGTGGAAACGATGTGAGTATGGATGCCACTCGCGACAGTTGGTGGCATGAGGAGGCGGCAAAAGCCTCGGACACCCACAAGCCTGCGGCATTCGACTCCGAGCACCCGCTTTTCGTACTCTACACATCCGGTTCCACCGGCAAGCCAAAGGGCATCCTCCACACCTCCGGCGGATACCTCACCGGCACTTACTCGACCTGCAAATACATTTTCGACATGAAGGACGAGGATGTCTTCTGGTGCACCGCCGACGTCGGCTGGATCACCGGACATTCCTACATCGTCTATGGCCCGCTGGCCAATGGCGTGACCCAGGTGATGTACGAAGGAGCCCCCAACCACCCGGATTTCGGTCGTTTCTGGAAAATCATCGAACAATACGGCGTCACGATTTTCTACACCGCTCCCACCGCCATCCGCGCATTCATCAAGGCAGGCGACGCTTTCCCCGCCGCCTGCGATCTTTCCTCGCTGCGCTTGTTAGGCTCGGTGGGCGAACCGATCAACCCGGAAGCCTGGAACTGGTACCACAAACACATCGGCGGCGGCAGATGCCCGATCGTCGATACCTGGTGGCAGACCGAAACCGGAGCCATCCTGATTTCTCCAATGCCCGGAGCCACCCCGTGCAAAGCCGGCACGGCGACCCGCCCGTTCTTCGGCATCGATGCCGCCATCCTGGATGACGCAGGAAACGAATGTGCTCCAGACCAGGACGGTCGCCTCGTGATCCGCAAACCCTGGCCATCCATGGCCCGCACGATCTACAAAGACAAGGAACGCTATCAGAAAACCTACTGGTCGGATTACCCCGGTCTCTACACCGCAGGCGACGGCGCCCGCCGCGACAAGGACGGCAATTTCTGGATCATCGGCCGCCTCGATGACGTGCTCAATGTGTCGGGCCACCGCCTCGGCACGGCGGAAATCGAAAGCGCGCTGGTTTCCCACCCTGCCGTGGCAGAAGCCGCCGTGGTCGGCAGACCGGACGAAATGAAAGGTCAGGCGGTTTCCGCGTTCGTCACACTCAAGGGAAATTTCACCGAATCCCCGGAACTTCGCGAGGAACTCCGCAATCACGTCGGCAAGGTGATCGGCTCCATTGCCAAGCCGGATGATCTTCACTTCGCTCCCGGCTTGCCAAAAACGCGTTCCGGTAAGATCATGCGCCGGCTGCTGAAGGAACTCGTCACCACCGGAAAGGTGTCGGGCAACGTCACAACCTTGGAGGATTTCTCGGTCATCGAGAACCTACAAAGCAAAATTTCGCGATAATCCGCCGCCATGACCTCATCACGCTACCTCGTTGCCCGCCTTGCCCAAGCTTTCGGTTACTTCCGCCGCAACCAACGCATGGCGGATGCGGCAACCGAGATGCATCTACTGCGTGAAGCCGAGGCCTTCCTTGGCGCCGCCGTCTGGGAAAAGGTGGAAAATATCGAAGCCCTCTCGGTGGAATACTGGAACCTCAGAAAATTGATCAAGGAAAGGGACGCCGCGCGCGCCAGACTGGCACAGTGCTCGGAACGACTCAACCAAGCCCACGAAGAACGCGTCGCCCTGCTCAACAGCACACCGGAGAACGATGAGGGATTGCTCGACGAAAGAATCAGCCAACTCCTCGAACTCGAAGCGCTTTCTAAAGAACGCGATCAAATCGTCAACGACGCAAGGGATGTCCGCCGCACATACATCGGCCTCAAAATGAAACTGGAAGTGCTCAGCAAGGAGTCCGATGCCACCAAGTCTAACAAAACTGAGATCGACAACGTCAAGACCCGCCTGATCGAACTGAAAGCCCGGTTTGCAGACTTGAAACAGAAACGCATCAAAATCGCCGAGACCATCGAGGAAGGAGATCGCAAGATCGACATCATTGATGACAAGCTGAGGGAGACCCGCCAGAAACGCCGTGGCCAAGCCTCGGTAACCTTCCAGGTGATCGGCGAGGGGAACAAAGAGATTTCCATCCTGCGCGCCGAAACCGCATTGATTGAAACCAAGATGCGGCAGCTCCACGCCGAAATCGGACGCTACGTAAGCCGCAATGCCAATCAGGATCCGACTTGCGCCGCAGCATCCGCACATCAACACGGACTCGTCGACGTGATGCGCGCCCTGCGCCGCTCGATCTCCCTGAACCATCGTCTAGCAGGCACCGCCTGATTTTAAAAAAGGTAGCGCGGCCTCGATGAGGCCGCACGCTAATGCAATCGCAAAAGATCAGCCCAAACCGGATCCTTCCGGTCTTGCTTGGCATCCTGTTTCCTCTTCACTGAATCATGCGGCCTCATCGAGGCCGCGCTACCAATTACGATTCCACCCCTACCACCTGCCAATGGCGGCAGAGACAGCGATGAAGGACTTTTCTCCCTTGCGCACCATTTTCACGCCGACCGAAGTTTTTGGAAAAACCGCCTCAAGGCATGATGGATTTCCGCTGGCATCTGACAAAAACGGTTGGTATGGAATGCGGATGTTTCCCTGACAAAATTTCCCTCCCCACGGATCGATGTAATCGACGGCAAACCCACGCGTGTCTCTAGCAGGCTTGCCGTGAATCGCGGTGAGAGTCACGAAATGCGCGTCGATCAACGTCCATTGCGGCGGACCGGATGATTGAACACGCAGCGCGTATCGGCGCAGACTGAGAACCGGCGGGAGTCCTTTGGATATGGATTTTGATAGCCGCTGATAGACCCGAAACAGGAGATTTTCCGGCGACTCGCGGGGATTCAGGAAAAAGACCTCATCATACAATCGGGGAAGGAAACGCCCGGTAGTCATCTCATCCGCCATGTCCCGTAGGTCCGCCACGCTGACGCCTTTACGGCTCCAACGAGAACACCCAGGGATATGCTTGGACGGCCTCATGCCGATCTCGCGGATGACCCTGAGAATACACTGCTTGTCATTGTCCGCGACTGCCGCATCCAAGGCGCGCTGCCAATCCGAATTACCAAAACGAAAAGCATTGATCAACGCGGCCGGACCACAGGCATTGCCGGCCACTAACAACTGGTTCACCGGAACCGGTGACGGTTTTCCCGCATCCTTTCCAACCGGAGCCGCAGGCAACCAAGCGGCGCAAAAAAACCACAAAATGCTAACGACCTGACGGAGCGGCATAGGTTTCGACACGGCGGTCATTCGAGGGTTTCGCATCCTGCACGCCGCCGGAAAGCACGACCTGCGCATCCACCTTCATCGTGCTGACTCCGGCGGTGGGTGGGCGGGTGATCGGCACGCGCACGGTGGTCACCGCATTGGCTGCCAATGAATTGATGTTGCTGGAAACCATCCCCGCACCGGTACTGACACGCACTCCGGCATTGATCAACGTTTCCGTGCCCCGGTTCTGCACGAGGATCTCGACCTGTCCGTATGGATTCCCCGCATCCGGAGGAAGTATCCTGGTCGAAGCCACCGCCGCATCGTAAACACCGGGCGTGTTTCCGGTCTGCACACGACCGATATCCGGCATGCCCGCACCCAATTGGGCATCTGCCCCGGCAGCGCCGCCATCGTTGAGATAGGTGGTCAGCAGTTGCCACGCCTGCGCCGCCGTTAGATCCACCTTGCCGGACTGGCTCATGATTGCAGCCACCGATCCAGCCACAATCGGCGTGCTGAAAGAGGTGCCGGTGACACTTGCAAACTCATTACCCGACCATGCCGCGTTCACACCATACCCCGGCGCGGAAATGGCGACGGATGTGCCTGAATTGGAAAAATCCAGGTGATTTCCCATGGCATCAACCGCCCCCACCGCGATCACGCCGGCATTGGACGCCGGATAGGTCAATTCCTGGGTTCCGTTATTTCCGGCGGCCGCAAAAATCAGCACTCCTCTCTCGTTGGCGTATTCGATGGCATTCCTAACAATCCGACTGTCGCCGAAACCACCCATCGAGATGTTGATCAACGACACCCCGGCATCAACGGCGGCAACGATGCCCTTCGCTAACAAAAAACTGTCGGATAAACCATTGTCATCGGCGATGCGCACGGAGAGAATGTCCGTGGACGGTGCCACACCGGGAGCGAGGGAATCATTGCCGATGATCATCGACGCCACAGCAGTCCCGTGGCCGTTCTGGGCGGATGGATCGGATGGAAGCCCCACCAGATTGATCATATTGATGCCGGTGTTGAACGTGGAATTCGCGGTCACGCCCGTGTCGAGAATGGCGATGCGCACCCCTTTGCCCCAGGGCGAATTGTCACCGGAGACGCCCAACCAATTTAAGAGATTGTTGCCCATGGCCACCGCACCATCCTGCACGCTACCATCCTTGGGCGTGGGCGTATAGACCGGAAAAACGAAGGATTCCTCCTCGCTCCCATCCATCATGGCAAGCAGTTCATCATAATCCGAAAAACCAATCCTCAACGCATTGAGCGAGTCCAAACGACCGAGCAAACGAATGCCGGGTCCCGACTGTTTGAGAAAATCCTCCAGCGCCGCGCGGTCCTTGAATACCACGATCCTCTGACCTTCCAGAGCCCCTGCATTCTCCGCATCTGTGTCGCCTTTTTTGACCGAATCCCGCCCGCCATGACGGAATTTCGGCATCGGATCGTCCGCTCCATTCGCAGGCCCACGAAAACCCTCAACCGGTTGCCCGCCCCTGGAAACCTCACGCGGCCGCGTCTTGCCCACCAGCCAATAACCCAGCACCGCGACCAGCGCGAATGCCAAGGTAAACATCAGTGGGCGGCGTCTCATGCCCGGTTATGATAACCGCAAACGCCCAAAAGTCACGAAATTGATCGAAAAAGCAACGGGCGAGAATCCGCTTGTAGCGTCGCTCTATGAGCGTCGATGCCAATGAGATGCGAGAAGCTTGTCTTTGGCTATTCTCAGACACCCCGCCCTCAGGAGCAATCAGCGTCGGTCATAGACACGCCGCTACAATTATAAGTCTCCCTGAGCGTGAGCGCACCGGTGGGGCATGCGGCAACTGCGGCGCGGGCGGCTTCTAGCAGACCATCGCGCATGGATTCGTGGAACGGCACTCCGATGTGGACATCGAATCCACGGCCGATGAAGGTGAGCCCAAGCGCTTCCTGGTGATCGCCCGCCACCTTGATGCAATTCCCACAGCGGATGCATTTCCCTGCTTCGAATCGCACCAGAGGATGCTCGACGTTGCGCTGGAACCTCATCCGCTCGCCACTGCTGAAGCGGTGCAGGTTGACATCATAATCGATCGCCAGCTGCCGCAGCTTGCAAACATCCGCCTTGGCGCAGTTGCAGTGGACGCAGCGCTTGGATTCCTCAATGGCTTGTTCAGAATCGAAGTGGATCCCTCGGCCGGCAGAGCTGGTTTGCTGGAGAAAATCGTCCATTTCCGCATCCACCACCTTGCCCATGAAAACACTGAAGGGCTTGGCCGGACGCGACAGCGGTTGGCCCGTTAGAAACTGATGGATGCACACCGCCGCCGCCTTGCCATCCGCCACGGAGACGACCGGCTGGCAGTTGGATCGGACCGCCCGCCCAGCGATGAACACGCCCTGCCGGGAACTCATCATCGAATGCTTGTCAGACACCGGTTTTTTTCCCTCGCAGGCGAGCCCGAGAGCAGCGGCTTGGTCATGGGTGGTGGCTCCAGTGGCCAACAGTATCGCGTCGAACTCCGTTAGAAGTGCATCGAGCGTGGATTCTCGATCAATCTCCGTCGACGTCCGGAATTTCACTCCCGCCCGCTCTAACAAATCAACCTCATCATCGAGCAACGCGGCTGACAGGTCGGAATAAGCCGCACGGATCGTATCCGCAACTGCCGGGTTCCGTTCGATCACCGTGCATTTGTATCCCTGCTGACGGAGAAACCACGCGGCACTCAGGCCGGTGAAACCGGAACCGATGATAGCGACCTTTTCCTGACGATCCGGCGCAAGGGTGGGCAAGCGTGCCTCGCCAGCGGACCATTCGGTATCGATCGCATGGACCACCAAGTCGGCGATGGCCACGGATTCATCGTGGACGCCGCGGCGGCAACCGTGCTCGCAGGGGCGATGACAAATTCGGCAAAGAATGCCGGCCAGCGGCAGATCCCGTCGTGCGGACGCGGCGGCCAAGCCGACTTCTCCGGCGCGCATGTGTTTGAGCACCGCCGGTATGCCGAGATGCGCCGGGCAAATCCGCTCGCAAGGAGACAAACAATCACCGAGGTGATCGCTGAACAACAACTCAAGCGCCATGCGTCGGGTATCGCGAACTTCGGGTGTGTCGTGCTCGATTTCCATGCCATCAATCGCCCGCGACCCGCAAGCCGGAATGAACTGGCCGTTGTGCTTGAGTTTCACCGCGCAAACCATGCATGAGGCCCCGGCCTCGAAACCTTCGAGGTAGCACAAGGTCGGAATCTCGATGCCTGCGCGACGAGCGGCCTGGAGAATGGTTTCACCAGGGTTCACCTCGATGGCAAGGTCGTCGATACGGATGGATGGCATGGCTGTGATATTCGCTTTGGTGGTGTTCTTGTCAAATCCGGGTTGCCATCACTTGATGCACGAGAGCCATAAATCCGTCGCGCATGACACTCGCGTCGTAGCGTTCCATCGCGACCCGGCGCGCACGATCCGCCATGACGTGAAGTTCCTCAGGCCGCGAAAGAAGATCATTCCAAGCCCGCGCAAGCAAAACCTGTAGCGGCGGTCTATGACCGTCGCTGGCATTCACCAACACCCCACCCCCCGACGTTCCAATGATTTCCGGAAACGACGACAACTCCGGTTGGACCACGGGAACACCGGACGCCATCGCCTCGATCAGATAAAGCCCGAACGCTTCAGGATAAAGCGCCGGTACCGAAAACAATGTGAGCGAACCAAGCATCGCGGTCTTTTCCGAACGGGTGATGTTAGGCGTCCAGCAAACCTGGTCGGCGAGGCCCGCACTGGAAACCTTCTGTTTCAATTCCTCGATCAATCCGTCGTTTTCCGCCGTGGCGGCACCCGCCAAGTGGAGACGTGCCGTCGGATGACCCAGCACCGTGCGCAAGTGAATGAAGGCATCCACCATCACCTCCAGGCCTTTTTCCCGCGACATCCGCGCAAGATAACCG
The DNA here is from genome assembly GCA_903906515.1 of Akkermansiaceae bacterium. Taxonomy (GTDB): domain Bacteria; phylum Verrucomicrobiota; class Verrucomicrobiia; order Verrucomicrobiales; family Akkermansiaceae; genus Luteolibacter. Next base: position 170 of record CAIVKO010000166.1, on the reverse strand, counting down.
ATCACTGGTGGACCGTTCTTCACTGATAGAGTTGAGTAGCTGGCGGCGTCGATTCCGTTAGGGATAACGGTGATCGCCGGATTTTCGAGTGCCAGACGTGAATTCCATGCATCGGATAAGGCTGCGGGCAGAATGCCCGGGCCACCGTGGCGCGGGCATTCTGCCCGCAG
>CAIVKO010000165.1 GCA_903906515.1 Akkermansiaceae bacterium | reverse complement strand
TGAGAATCGCCTCGCGTAGGGCGGCGTTGGGCACCGGGTAGCGTTCGATGCGCTGGATGCCCTGATAGGTGATGGCGGCTTTGAGATACTTGGTCCGCACAAGATCGATGGTTTTGGCGGATTTCTCCGGCTCTCCCAAGCGCTGGGTGGCTTGCTTGTTGTTGCGGAAATTGTGGGATTCGTCGATCACGATTAGATCATAGGCACCCCAATTGAGATTTGATAGATCGAGATCACCGACCTCGCCCGTGGTGCGGGACAGGTCGGTGTGGGAAAGGACATCGTAGCGGAACCGATCCCTGTCGAACGGGTTGAGCGTGTTGTTGGATCGATAGACCGTCCAATTCCGCCGGAGCTTTTTCGGGCGCTCCTGAACATTTAGTGGGTGGCTGTTTTCGGCTCATGTATAGTTAGACCGCCTGCAATCCAGTATGCAATGGCTTGGAAATTGCGGAATGTCTTATATCCGCGTGCTCTGCGGCGAGCCAGCTGGAGTAACCCGTTGACAGATTCTATGGCTGCTGAGGTGGTATAGTTCTTATAGTACCCGAGAATGCCATCAGAATGTCTTTTGAGCGTCTGGCCCAGTTTCACGAACGGCTCCATGCGGCAGCGGCTGCACCATGAAATGACCGACTTCAGGTGCGCCTCTGCGTCTTCGACCGTTTGATAGTTCCACAGGTCGGTGAGGAACTCCCGGATGGATAGGCAACGCGCGATTTTTCCATGCTCCTTGCAGATTTCTTCCCGGAGCTTGCGTTGTTCGTCCTTGAGGTTTTCTGGATTGCCGCGCAGTACCCACATCGCCCCGCGTGGCAATCCACCACTCTCCCTGGCGACCTCTATGCGAACTTTGTCGGTTGCTTCACCGCAGATTTTCATAACATGAAAACGGTCAAAACAGATTTGTGCATCCGGGAAATGCTCGTCGGCCCCGGCAATAAACGCGTTGGACATGTCCATGGCAATCTCGCTGATCTGTGAGGCTGGCACGCCCCGCCGTTCCAGCTCGGTGGCGAATTCCGCGACCGTCTCCTTGCCCTTGCCCGGTGTGAAGAACAGCAGCCTCGCGGCTTTGGCCGCACCGTGCCCGCGGGAAGTCTCAACTCCCTCAATTTCAATGAATACTGTGCCGTATTTGTGTCCTTTGCGCGTGGAAGTCTCGTCCACACCGAGTCGCTCAAGACTGCTCCAATCAGCTTCCTTCCAGGCGGCGTCAACTCGGAGTCGGATCAATCTCCAGATGCGGTCCTCGCTGACCGAGGTTTGTCTGGCGACCTCGGCGACGGGCAGCACTTTCGCCAGCATCAGCAGATAGGCCTCCATCAACAGGGTGAATCCTCCATTGGGTTTGGCCCATGGCACCTCGACAGTGGTGACCGCGCCTGTTGGTGTCTTGATCCGGGGCACCCTCGCTCGGATCGTGGTTTTGTGCTCGAAGAACCTCAAGTGCTCCCAGGAGCTTTGGACGGTGTCGTGGACCGGGCAAAGATCCCCGGAGATGGGGTCGATAAAGCGGGCTCCCCGTTCGAAATCAAGGCTCAGTTCGATGGTCTTGGCGACCGGATCGAAGTCAGTGGAAACGACCCTCCAGGGGGATACCAGACCCAGAGCTTGCGTAAAGAGATGTTCAACAGTCATGGCCGCGAAGCTATCGGCCGCAACGACCGCCGTCCAGAGGGAAAGCGACCCTGAAAGCCTGCACTGACCCCGGAAAGTTGCCCACAAGAACCCGCCGCTCCGACGAGCTTGGTGGGGGCCCATTCTCGCGTCGGAACCTTGTGGACAACTTTCCTCAAAGGCTAATACCGCCATACTCTCCATTTGGTCGACCACTTCCCGGATTTGCTCAGTTAGATCGATCTACCCACTAAATTCTCGGTTGTCCCAAATATGCTGACTATACAGATTTAACATATTATTTATTTTCTACTATTTTTGAACATAATCAAAGATCTGCTGTACTTAAAGTTAAGCTAATCGGTCGCAAAGCGCATATCCATTTGCCCCAAGGTACATACGCAGTATTTTCAACTCCAAATGCCTTAAATGAAAATCTTGGATGGGCTATTTGGAAGATAAATTCCGAGTCGGAAGAAACTATCCAACCGGTTGTGCAATGGTTAACAAAGTG
>CAIVKO010000164.1 GCA_903906515.1 Akkermansiaceae bacterium | reverse complement strand
GGACGGTTTGGATACCGGGGGTGATCCTCCTGTTAGCATGGATCTGCCGTGTTGGGTGATGGAAGTGGAGCCACCCGGAACCACCGATGTTTCGCGAGTGGCGGTGTGGCAGGTCGAGCCGCCGCGCCGGCCGGTGGCGGGTGCCGAAACCAGCGTGCGCGTCGTCCTCCAGGGATGGGGAGTGGATGGCAGGGATATTCCGGTGGAGTTGTGGTGCGATGGTCGCAAGCTGGGTGAGAAGCGCGTGCGTTTCACCCGCCGTGCCGATGTGGTGGAGGCGATGTTGCCGCTGAAGCCCGAGAAACCCGGAAGTTATCCCTATGAAATCCGCGTGGCCGATCCAGCGGCGGATCCCTCGGCTAAATCCCAGCCGTTCGTGATCGGGGTTCGGCAGGAAGGACGCAGCGTGTTGTTGCTTTCCAATACCATCGGCTTCGAAGGGAAATTCCTCCGTCGCGCTCTAACCACCGACCGCAACGTGCGACTTGATAGTTTTGCCCGCTGGCAGGACGGTCGATGGGCGAGTTTCGGTGATGGTGGAAATGCCAAGGATACCTTGGATCTGAGTGCGTCATCGCTGGCATCGCGAGCCGCCGTGGTTCTAGCGGATGTCAGCCCGGAATCGCTCAATCTCGTGCAGTGGCAGGCCTTGTCCGACTACGCGAGCAAGGGTGGCGGGCTCGTGGTGTTGGGCGGTCCCAATCTTCTGGCATCACCGCAGGCGGCATCATCGATTGGCCGGATTCTTCCGGTGCCCACTCCCGCACCACATCATGACGGGCGTATCGGGGTGAAGCTCACCGATGCGGGATTGCGGCATCCGGTTTTCGGTCCCCTGTTCGAAGCCGTGAAGGATTTTCCCGCGTTGCAGGGAGCGAACTACGCGAGCGGTATTGCCGGAAACGCACAGGTGCTGATGGAGTCGATCGCCGATGGTCAATCCCATCCATTGGTCGTGGTGAAACAACAAGGCAGCGGTCGCGTGGCAGTAGTTTTGAGCGATACGCTTTGGCGCTGGCGCGTCGGCGCTCCGGGATGGAATGCCAGGCTTTCCGCTTATGACACGTTCTGGAGCCAGATGCTCGACTGGTTGGCTCCGAGTCAGGAAGGACTGCAAAGCGGTGGTCGCATCGAACTCACCGCCGACCGCCCGTTTTACCGGCAGGGGGACAAGGTTGCCGTGCTGGCCGAGTGGATCGGCAAAGGCGCGGCTCCCTATCAGACTCTCGATGCGACGATCAAGCCTCCGGCAGGCCCTAGCAGACCACTGGCCATGCAGGCATCGGTTTGGCAAAACCCGGAGGGCCGCCGGGTGACCGGGTTTCGAGGTGAAGTCAGCGCGGAGGCTACCGGCATTTTTGAAGTCGGTGTCCACGCCGCATGGCAGGGTGGTGAGGCGGATTCCTCGATGCGTTTTGCCGTGGCTTCGTCAACGGAGGAGCGCCGTGGTGAAGCTCCGGATGCCGAATTTCTCCGTGAAATCGCAAGGCAAAGCCATGGTGCCTATTTCACCCGGAACGATGGGGAAAAGTGGTTGGAGTCTCTGCCGAAGCCGCAGCGCCGGAGCGAGCGCGAAGTGGTCACCGATGTTTGGAATCACCCGATTATCGCGACCCTCTTGTTAGCCTGCCTCAGCGCCGAGTGGTGGCTCCGCCGGAGGAGAGGTCTGGTTTGAGATCGAAAACAGAAGAATCTGCCACGAAATGAATCGTTGAGTCATTTGGCCCGCACGATCCAATACATGCAACGGCCGGAATGTGCGTATCCTTTTGTCATCTCCGGATCACCCAGACCGGCACAAATGCCAAGTATCATTGGTCGGTTTATGAGCTGGATGTTTTCCGCAAGAACTAGACCGTTAGCCGAAAGTTTGGCCTCGAATTAATACTATGTTTCACACATCATTGGCTTTCTTATCGGAATCGACGCTCATAGAGCGACGCTACAATCGATTGAAGAGTTGCCAGAATCGATCACTCTGCTGGCACGTGAGGCTCGAAGGTCATGGCGCGTTCGTGTTCGCGGGCTTTGGCGGCCTTTTTCGCGAGTTGATAGAAATGACTTTGGGCGCGGAAGGATTTTTTGCCCTTGGTTTTCGCGATGCGGAGCGAGGTGCCGTCCGGTTGGATGCGGGATGCCTGGGTGTTGTCTTGGAAGAAGGCGTCGAGGATACGGACCAGGCGGCGTTTCAGTACCGGGTCCTCGATGGGGATCATCAGTTCGATGCGTTTTTCCAGGTTGCGCACCATCCAATCGGCCGAGGAGATATAGACTTTCGTGTCGCCACCTTGGTGGAAATGGAAGATGCGTGCGTGTTCGAGAAAGCGGTCGATGATGGAGACGACCTCGATGTTTTTCGAGTATTTCGGGTCGCCGGGTTTGAGGCAGCAGATGCCGCGGACGTTGAGTTTGATTTCGACGCCGGCTCTGGAGGCTTTGTAGAGGGCGTTGATGATGTCGGGGTCCTGGAGTGAGTTCACTTTGGCGACGATGCGGGCGGGCAGTCCCTGTTTCGCCCGTTCGCCCTCACCGGTGATGAGGTCGAGCAGGGTGCTTTTCATCGCGGTGGGGGCGGGGATCAGGCGCTGGAAGCGGAGCAGCTTGGATCTTCCCGAGACGGCATTGAAGAAGAGCGAGGCATCGTTGCCGTATTCCGGTTTGCAGGTAAGATAGGAGACATCCGTGTAGAGCCTGGAGGTGGTTTCGTTGTAGTTACCGGTGCCGAGATGGACGTAGCGGCGGAGGTGGCCTGACTCGCGTCGGACGATCAAACAGATTTTCGAGTGGGTCTTGAGTCCTTTCACGCCATAAACGATCTGGGCACCGGCGCGTTGGAGTTCGTCCGCGCGGTCGAGATTGCGGGCTTCATCGAAGCGCGCCTTGAGTTCGACGAGAGCGGTGACGTGTTTGCCATTTTCCGCGGCGGTGATGAGTGCGTCGATGATGCGGGATTTGCGGGCGGTGCGGTAGAGAACTTGTTTGATGGCCACGACATCGGGGTCCACGGCTGCCTCTTCCAGCAGGCGCAGCACGGGTTCGAACGATTCATAGGGATGGAACAACAACAGGTCGCCGGAGGCGATGGTTTCAAACATCCCACTTCCCGGCGTGATCGCGGGAGACGCTTGGCCCGGCCAATCCTCGGCGCGCAGATGTTCGAATCCGGTGAGGAATGCGAGATCCATGAACGAGGCGAGTCCGGGCGGTCCATCGATCCGATAGATTTCCTGGGTTCCTGCGGCGGTGACTTCCTGGATGACGCGGGCAAGGTCCTGTGGTGCATCGGCGCGGAGTTCGAGGCGCACGGTTTCCGCGAAGCGTCTGGCGGTTAGAACATCCTCCATTTCACCGGCGAGATCGATGGCATCTTCTTCCTGGACGGCGATGTCGCCATTGCGTGTGATGCGGAATGCGGTGGTGGCGGCCACGGTTTCTCCGGGGAAAAACCGTGCGGCGTGGAAGGCAACGAGATCCTCGACAAGCAGGAAGGCATGGCTGTGGCCATCGGATGAAACGGGCACGCGGCGGCCGATGGTTTCCGGAATCGGGATTAGCGCGTACCGGGTGTTTTCTGTTTCCGGGTCCAGCAGGCGGCAGGCGACGACGATTTGGAGTCCGGGCACTACCGGTGGCGCGTCGCCTTCATCGACAGCCAACGGAGTGAGCAGTGGATAGATCAGGTCTTCGAATGAGGTGGAAACCTGGGAGGATTGTTCGAGCGTGAGATCCTGCGTCTGCATGGCATGGATGCCGGCCTTGCGCAGGGCTGGAAGAAGTGTGCCGCCGAAGAGAGCGTATTGGTCCGCCGTCATGCGCAGAATCCGCTGCCGCAGGGCTGTTAGGCAACGCGTAGGGGTGAGACCGGACGGGTCGTTGGTCTTGAGTCCGCCGCGTCGCAGCATCATCAACCCGCCGATGCGCACCTGGAAGAACTCGTCGAGGTTGGAGGCGGTGATGGCGAGAAACTTGATGCGCTCCAGCAGTGGTAGGTCGTCGCGCAATGCTTCATCGAGCACGCGCTGGTTGAATTCGACCCAGGAAAGTTCGCGGTTGAGATAAGGAATGGACATGGGAAATTTTGAATTTTAAATTTTGAATGTTGAATTTCCGGGTTGTTCAGTTGTCTTCGTCGATGATGACGGCTAGGCCGTAGACTTGTTCGAAGAGGTCGGCCTTGGAGTTCATGGCGAGGCGTTCCACGGCGGCATCGGCCAGGCCGGGCAGACGGAGTCGGAGTTTGCCGGATTCCCTGCGGATTTCGATTTGGGAAACCCTCTGGGCGTGGGTGCGTTCGAGTGCATCCGCGACGCGGAGGAGCGCTGCGAGTTTCGATACGCGGATGCGGTCGTCGGTATTGAGGGCGGCGTATCCGGGGTGGTCGAGCAGCGGGCAGGAATGACGGTGGTAACGTGCGACCGATGCGACGATAGCGACGTCCTGGCGATCGAGTCCGAAGACTTCGGAGTTGAGGATGAGGTATTCCGAGTGTTTGTGATGGGCGCGGGGGCTGACGTAGGTGCCGACTTCGTGAAGGATCGCGGCGACTTGGAGCAAGAGTGCGTCGTGCGGGGTGAGTTGGTGGAGATCGATGAGTTCGTTGAAAAATCTGGCGCAGAGGTTGGCGACGTGTTCGCCGTGGCCGGGGTCAGATTGGTATCGGCTGGCGAGGATGCGAGCCGAGCGGATGACTTCCTCGGCAAAGGCACCGGTGAGTTCGCGGGAGGCTAACAGATCATGGAGCAGTCCTTGCTCGTATTCGCTGTCCGGGATGTGGACTTCATCGAGTTTGAATGATTCCGCGATGGCGAGGTTGATTTCAAGGGCTGGCAGCAGCGCCTCAGCCGTCTGATAGTCGAGGTGGTAGCGTTTGACGAGTTCCACATCGCTCATCTCCGCGGCATTTGCGGTGAATTGGCGGAGTTTTTTGAGTGGGCAGGCATGGCCCGGTTTCGCGAGGGCTGCGGCAACGGATTGGATTTCATATCCGATCACGACGATGCCATCGATGTTGATGTTTGAGTAATCGAAGCGGATTTGGGCGAGATTTCCGAAGACATGTTCGCGGATGACGCGCAGCAGGGTGGCACCTTCGGCGTGGGTGGCGTCCACAGCCTCGCGGGTGCGGTGGGTGCCGAGACGGTAGCTGGTGTAGCGGACGATCCGGCCGTTCTGGAACAAAAGGGCGCGCGTGTTTCCCGGGCCGACATGCATCACCAGCGTCGAGTCCTTGCGCATCGCCGGAAGGTGCTGGAGGCGGCGGCGGGTTTTCAGATAGATCAGGCGGGTCATCTCGCCATCGTCGATGGTGCCGACGCGCAATCCGCAGGCGATGCGGATCCGGTTCATGACCGTCTCGTGGTTTCCTGCCTCGCTGAAGATGTTGCTGGCGGCCGCGCGGGTGAATTCGTGGGTCGGCAGTCCGAGTTCCGCGAGTGATTTTTGGAATCCCTTGATGATCGAGACGACGCGCTCGGTGGTGGAGAGGCTGATGTTGCCCTGGCGGAAAATATCGCGGGCCACGGGGGCGGGTTGTTGGAGGAAATCGATCGGGGTGAGCGTGCCGTCGGCTGACTTTTCCGCGACCATCATGGAAACCGAGCTGGCACCGATGTGCAGGGCGGTGGTGATCGATTGCGCCGCAGGGTGCGGTAATACAGGTTTCCGGATTCTTGGCATCGGCCAATGAGAGCGTGGAACGGCGGGGTTTTCAATGCCGAATGTGTGACAGCTCTGTCGTGAGACAAAGCTTGTCAATCCGGTGGGGCCGGTGGATAAAGCGGACATGCCAGTCAGCGGAGCTTTGGAACGGTATCGGGTGAAACCCGGAAACCGTGTGGACCTATCGAAAATCGATAGCGGGGAGAAGTCGTTATTTGATGGGGCGAACAAGCATGAGTTCGAGCCGCAATTCAAGGAATTGCAGGACCAACTCCAGAAATTGCAGAAAATCCTCTATTCGCAGAACAAGCACCGGATTTTGGTGGTCATGCAGGCGATGGATACCGGCGGCAAGGACGGCTGCATCAAGCATGTTTTCTCGCACATCGATCCGCAGGGGATCCATGTCCGGTCGTTCAAGAAACCCAGCGAGGAAGAGTTGTCGTATGACTTTTTGTGGAGGGTGCACTCGAAGGTGCCACACCGTGGACAACTGGTAATTTTCAATCGCAGCCACTACGAGGATATCATCGCAGTGAGGGTGAAGAAGATTTTCCCTGACGAAGTGTGGCAGCGCCGCCAGCGGCACGTGGTGGATTTCGAGCGCATGTTGGCCGAAGAGGGGACCACGATTGTGAAAATCTTCCTGCACATCTCGAAGGGCGAGCAGAAGCGCAGGTTGGAAGATCGGCTGAAAAACCCGGAAAAACATTGGAAATTCAATCCGGATGATCTGGCGGACCGCTCGCGATGGGACGATTTCATGACCGCCTACGAAGATGTCATGGCCAGCACCTCCACGGAATACGCGCCGTGGTACATTGTGCCGGCCGACCGCAAGTGGTATCGCAATCTTTGCGTCGCGCGCATCATGCTGGATACGCTCAAAACATTGGAGATGAAGCTTCCGTCGATTGATTGGAACCCGCAATCGATCACGATCGAGGATTGAACGGGGCGTCACGGATTTCTATCAGGGCATGCGTCGGGTGATGCTGATGGTGGCGGCGAGTTTGCGGCAGATATCGAGGTGTTGTGGGTCGGCCATGATTTCCGCGAGTGTCCATGGCAGGCGGAACCTCCAGTTGTGGCGACCGGTGGTGCCGGGGTAGTTGATGCGATCGTCCAGGCTGAAGAGCGAGGTGACCATCAATGAAACGTAGCGGGAATTGGAGTCAAAAAGCGCTTTGATGAGACGTAGCCGGATGCCTTCGGTGAACGGCGGCCACGGACCATGGCCGGACATCGGGATGCCTGCGAACTCCGAGAGGACGCGCAGTGTGTTGTGCGCGCCATGGGATTGCCAACCGGAGGCTTCCGTGGGGTGTTCATGGTGCTGCTGGATGACGCGCAGGCAGCCGCGCCAAATCCCGCAGATCGGATCGTGATCGTGGGTGGAAAACGTGGCAAACGAGTTTTCCGGGAAACAATTCCCCGGCGTCGGGTGGCCGTATTCATTGCAGTCCCAGTGGGGAATGCGGAAGCCGGCGATTTCCAGATCGGCCAGATGCGGACGCACGTATTCGGGCACCCAGCCGAGGTCTTCGGCGATGACATCCGCGTCGCCAGCGGCTTCGAGGATCGCTCGGAGTCGCACATCGCCATCGGCGCGGTTGGCGGCTTTGTTTTCCATCGTGTCATCGGGCCGTAGGAACCACCGGGGCAGGCGTCCGTCATTCATCGCTGCCGCCTGATCGTGGGAAAGTCCGATGAATTCTTGATTGCGCTCGGGCCTCCACGGGAAGGCATAGATCCGATAGAATCCCAGGATGTGATCGAGCCGGAACATGTTGAAAATCTCTGTGAGCCGGGCGATGCGTTTTTTCCACCAGATGAATCCGTTAGCCTCCATGTGGTCCCAGCGATAGAGCGGGATTCCCCAGTTTTGGCCCCATTGTTGGAAAAACGGATCGCTCTGGCCCATGCCCTCCGGTGGCGATCCGCCGCACCAGTCGAGATGGAATTCCTTGCGGTTGAAGAAGACGTCGCACGAATGCCAACTGATGCCGATGGGTACATCGCCCATGAGTTTGACGCCGCGCGTGTCGGCATGGGAGCGGAGGTCGCGCCATTGGCGGAAGCACAGCCATTGGACGAAGGCGAAAAAGTCGAGTCGGTAATCGAGGGTTTCGGCATCCTGGGCACGCAGTTTTTTGATGAAATTACGGGCGTTTTCCGGGGTCTTGCAGGAATTCGGCCATTGGTCCCAGGTCAGTGATTCTCCATGGTGCTCCATCAGGAATCGGAACGAGCAGTAATCGTCCAGCCAATCGTTTTCTTTGGCTTTGAATTTTTCGAATTCCCCGGAGAAATCCGCCGGTGCCTCATGGAATTTCGACCATGCGAGTTCCAGCAGCGTGCGTTTGACTTGTCGCACCAGCGTGTAATCCACCCCGGATCCCGGTGGGGTCACCGTCAGATGGTCACGCGCTTTTGAAACCTCGTTTTCACTCAGCCATGGGATCACGGAGGGTTCCAGCGTGAGATAGATCGGATCCAGCGCGGTCGAGGATATCGCGCTGTATGGGCTTTCGTCCGCGCCGTTTTCATTGATGGGAAGAAGTTGGATGAAACCGATGCCATGGTCGGCCGCCCAGTCGATCCATTGGCGCAGGGCGAGGGTGTCACCGATGCCGAGGTCGCCCTCGCGGCGGGGCGAGAAGGCGGGGATCAAGATGCCGGCAAGACGTTTTAGGGGAGAGTGCACGCGGCGGATGTTGGCAGCACATGGGATTCCGTAAATGCTGAATTGCGCATGGAATTGATGAGCCAAACGGCTTGACGTGGCTACGGATGTTGTTACGTTTCCGGTATGACATTGGAATTGAAAGTCCGGAAGGTGGGGAATTCGCTGGGGATTGTGCTGCCAAAGGAAGCGCTGGCGCATTTGAATGTGCATGAAGGTGACGTGCTGACGCTGACCGAGGCGCAGGATGGAGTGCGCCTCACGGCAGCCGACCCGGAGTTTGCCAAGACCATGGAGGTGTTCTCTTCGTTGAATCGTCGCTATCGGAACACCTTGCGTGAGCTGGCGAAATGAAAACGCCATATTGGATCACCCGGGAGGAATGTCTGGCACTGCATGACATGATGCTCATGCATTACGGGGGTGGCACGGGATTGCGTGATGTCGGTTTATTGGAATCCGCGTTGGCACGTCCCCGGCAATTGCTGGCTTACAGCAAAGCCAGAATGACGGATTTCGCTGCGGCTTACGTGTTTGGCATTGTGAAAAACCATCCATTCGTGGATGGCAACAAGCGCACTGGATTCATGATGGGAGTGGGTTTTCTGGAACGCAACGGTTGGGATTTTTTTGCTCCCGAGGCAGATGCCGTGACCCAGACACTGGGACTAGCAGCAGGTGCCATCACGCAGGAAGATTACGCGGCATGGTTGGCGAAATGGTCTGTTGAGAGGGCGGTAGAGTCATAAGGTAGGGCGTGACCGCGGCTTGAAATTGTAGCGGCGTCTCTATGAGCGTCGCTGATTTTCATGGGAAGTCAGAATGCCGTCTTTCTGGTTTCTTTGAATTCATAAAGAAAAAACGGACACCCCGTCGGGTGGCCGTTTTTTTAAAAGCGCTTTTGATAACGATGTGCGAAGCAGGGAAACGCTTTGCGCTTCAAACTTTGTCTTGATTCGCGAGTGTTTTTGCATCCAACCGTCTTTTTGTCAAACAGAAATTTAGCAAATCGATAGATTTTCTCGACGCGGGTGTTCCATCTGTTATGATTCCGGCAATTCAAATAAACCATGCCTCTTACTCTCGCTTTTGATATTGGCTACGCATCGATCGGTTGGTGTGTTCTTTCCTCTGAGAAACTTTCCAAACAGCCGCCTGAATTCCTTGGCACAGGCGTTGTTACGTTCCCGACCGACGATTGCCTAGCCTCCCAGCGGCGGGATCTTCGCCGCACCCGCCGCCACATCCGTTCCACTCGCATGAGAATCGAGCGGATGAAGCGTTTTCTGGTCCACGGCGGGGTTCTCACCCGTTCCGATCTCGATAAACCAGGCCATCCCGCACCGTTCTTGCTTGCGGCGGCGGCGTTGCAGGGACACCGCACGCTCACCGCATGGGAGCTGTGGACCGTCCTGCGCTGGTATGCTCATAACCGGGGTTACGATGGTAATTCTCTTTGGTCACGCGGAGAGGAGGAGTCCGAAGACACTGAAAAGGTCAGCAATGCATGGACGCTGATGGAAACTCACAAAACCAAAACCATGTGTGAAACCGTTTGTGGGTGTCTCAGCTTGAATCCGAAGGAACACGATCAACGCATTTCTTCCGCACTCCCCTACAAAACCCTCAATGCCGCCTATCCCCGGAAAGTCGTTTCTGACGAGGTCGGGCGATTGCTGTCACTTCACTTCGGAAAAATTCCAGGATTGGATGCCGCAGTCGTCCGAATGCTCATGAGTGTATCGGATCTCGGGGAAGAAACTCGAAAACAACTCGAAAGTGCCAACGTCAGACTCCCCAAGCGCTATTATGGCGGTCTGCTCTTTGGGCAACTTGTCCCCCGTTTCGACAACCGCATCATCGCTCGTTGCCCCGTCACTTGGGCGAAAACCTATGATGAGGGGATAGATGCTGGAAAAACCGACAAGGAAGCCCGTCACCTAGCCGATAAATTCGCCAAAGTCCCAGCCGCGAAATGCCGGGAATATCTTGAATACCGTTTCGCACGGGTCATTGCCAACCTTCGTGCCGATGGGGAACCTTTGTCACCTGAATTACGCCGGCGGATCTGGAATCTCGCCAGCGAGCGAGGTAGTATCTCGCCTGCGGTTCTGGAGAAGGAAATCAAAGCGGCCCTTGGCAAAGTTTCCACCAATATCGAGGCCTATTTCAATCTTCACCCAGACAGCGTCAAACAACTTGTCCTCGATCCCGCGCAGGACGAGTTCCGCAAGGCAGGAGGAAGAGTCTCCAAACTCGCGCCGATTTGGGAAAAATTGCCTGATTCAACTCGCAAGTATGCCCTTGATATTTGGAATCGTAATGGATCAGTTTCGCTTGCATGTCTTCTGGAGCACGCTGGAGCAACTCCGGAATTGGTCAAGTCACTTGACTCAGCATTCGCCGCTCCGAAGAAGGGCAAAAAGGATGGTGGAGGCTTTCGATCCTTCGATGATTATCTTCTCCGCACTCGTGTGACTCCCGACTTTCCAAGCGGGCGCGCTCCCTACGCGCGACCCGTTCTAAAACAGGTGGTAACAGAAGTCCTTGCAGGCCTCGATCCCACAAAACCGGCTCGTTCCACTTCCAAACCGGATGGGGAAAATAAACCCGCCGATGGCATTCTATATTCGACACTAGATCCGACCTCCCGCGTTCGACAGCTCCAGAACGAACGCCCGCTGGATCAACTCACCAATAACCATCTGGTTCGCCACCGTATGCTCATCCTTGATCGTCTTCTGGATGATATTCTGGCGGAATTTAGTAACAAGGACCTGGAGGTGGAGCGCGTTATCGTCGAAGTTGCACGGGATTTGAAGGAGTTCTCAGGCATGACCGCCAAGCAGATCGCCTCGGAACTCAACAGTCGCCTCAAGGATTTTAAGGTGGCCGTGGCCTATTTGGAGAAACATGCTCCGCAACTGGAACAAAATGGCGGCATCATCCGCAAATGTAGGATCGCCATGGATCTTAACTGGCAGTGCCCGTTCACCGGCGAGAAATACGACGCATATGACCTGCCAAAACTCGAACGCGAACACATCATTCCGTATGCCACACGGAACACCAACGCTCTTCATGCTCTGGTTCTGACCTATCCTGAGGTGAACCGCATGAAAGGTAAACGAACCGCCCGCCAGTTTATCGCCGACAATGAAGGCAAACAGGTTGATGGTAAAGCCAATCTCTCGCTTTTCACCCTGCGGCGTTACGACGAATTCGTCGAGAAACTTGACACACGCGGTCATCCCGACGACGCGCGTCGTAAACGTGCGCGAAAAGCACTGCTGGCCACTACGGACTTCGAGGACAAGGAACTCGGCTTCACCGAAGGTCAGCTCACCCAGTCTAGCCACCTCATGAAACTTGCGATGGGTGCGCTTAAACTAAAACTTCCCAAAGCCGCCATTGATCCGATTCCAGGGCCGGTGACCTCCGAAATCCGCAAGGCATGGAAACTTGTGGGAACATTGAGTCAGGCATGCCCCGAAGTCATTGATTCTAATGGCGATGTTTTGCCCAAGAATGACATTCGAGGACTTACCCACCTGCACCACGCGCTTGATGCTGCCACTCTTGCGCTTGCCTCACATTATTTCCCTCTCCAATCCCGTGGCCAAGACCAGAAGGGGAAAATCTGGCAAGCCTTGCTCAAACGCCAGCGCACTGAGGAAGAGAAAAAATTCCTGCGGGAACTTGGCATCTTCGTCACCTACGGTCGTCTCCGCCGCGACAAGGATGGAAACCCTTACGAGGAGAAGGACGTGCGTCTCGCGGATCTCAAACCCGAAGTCAAAAACGCCCTTGCTCATTCTCTAGCCGAGTGCCGTGTAATGCAACACCTTCCAGCGGATCGCTCCGGGGCTAAAGCGGAACTTACCACTTGGGGAGTTGTCGGGACAGAAGGCGAGGGCGAAGATGCCCGTGTCACTCTTCGCCAGCGGACTTCGAAAGTGGAGGATGGTAAACGGGTTCTCGAAATGAAATCCCGCGAGGAACGTGCCGGAAAGCTCCTGGGCACCAATCCCAAAAACGGCAACGGAAAGCTCAAGGATGTCAAAGGAGCCATGATCATCGGCGAAAACTACGGTCTAGCTCTCGACCCCGAACCCGTCGTTATTCCGTTTCACGATGTTCAACAGCGACTTCTCGAAATTCGTGCGGCGAATGGTGGGAGGCCGGTGAGAGTGTTGCGGAATGGGATGATGATCCGCGTGAGTAATTGGCCAGGAAAAAATGGCATTTGGAGAATTCTTTCATGTAAAGCGTCTATGAAGTTGGACTTGGCGAAACCGCAGGAGATCAAAGCCAGTTGGAGAGAGGTGTTAATTCCATCTTTACTTGTCCGTGGTCTGGACATCCTACCCCGATGTTACACTGGTTATTCTACGACGTAATGATGAAGCCAACATGTCCTACCACATTGTCAGCATCGACGCCCCGGATTGCTCGCTTTCCTGCAAGGACGGGCAGCTCATCTGCAAGAGCGCGGAAGGAGAGCGCAGCATTCCACTGGAGGATGTGGCGGCGATCATCATCACCTCGTTTTCCGCTTCCATTCATTCCAAGCTCTTGCTGGAAGCGGCGAAATTCGGTGTCGGTTTGGTGATTTGCGAGAATTTCAAACCCGCGTCGCTGGTGCTTCCGGCCAATCGTTCCAGCGACACCTTGCTCACCCGCGCCCAAGCCTACATTCCGGCCCAGCTCCGCCAGCGACTTTGGCACAAGACCATCGATGCCAAATGTCAGAACCAGCACAGTCTCGCCGCCGAATTGGCACCTGGTGACGGGCGTCTTGAGCGTCTTGGGATGCTGGCTCGCAGCCGCGCACCTTCAAAGGAAGCCGAGTGTGCCAAGTTGTTTTGGCGGATCTACGCCGACCATGTAGCGGAAACCGATGATTTTCGCCGTCAACGGGAAGGCGGAGGCCCCAATCCTCTGCTGAATTATGGCTATGCGGTGCTGCTTTCCACCATCTTGCAAAACCTCTTTGCGGTGGGCCTCGATCCCACTTTTGGAATTTCCCATGTGATTCGGGAGCGTTCCACGCCGCTTGCCTATGATTTGATGGAACCGTTCCGTCCCTGCGTGGACTGGCGTGTGGCCAAGTGGATTCGCGACCATCCGGGCGAGGAAAACCCGGAGGTGACCAAGGAGTTCCGTCGCTGGGTGACCGGATTTCCCCTTGAAACCGTCGATTGGTTCGAGCTTTCCCTGGATATCCGCAGCGTGATCGAGGGCGTGACCCGCTCATTTCGTCAGGCCGTCACTTCCGCGCAATCCGGCCCCTACCGGCCATGGACCCGAACCACTACAAAATGGGCTGGCTGATGGTCGCCTTTGACCTTCCGGTCAAAACGAAGGAAGAACGGAAACGGGCTACCGATTTCCGAAATTTCCTTCTGGATGACGGCTTTCAAATGATCCAATTCAGCGTCTATGCCCGGCCCTGCGTCACTTTTTCTCGGCAGGAAACCCACCTCAGGAGAATTCGTTTGGCCGTTCCCAATGAGGGTTCCATTCGTGCAATCTACATCACCAAAGCCCAGTGGGAAAAGGCGTTCATCATCCATGGAAAACCTGCCGTGCCTGTCTCTGCCGAAGAAATGCCTGAGCAGATCATGCTCTGGTGAGTGAATTCCGTTTACGGGATTCAGTTGTAAAGTATTGAAAATGAATGCCGAAGAGTGCATCTAGGATGCACTCTTCGGATTTTGAATCAAGGCAAAGCTGCTTGGCGGTGCTCTTGTTTACGCAGATGAGGATGCACTCTTCGGATTTTGAATCAAGGCAAAGCAGCATCTGCATTACCATTGCGCGGAGTTGGAGGATGCACTCTTCGGATTTTGAATCAAGGCAAAGCCGTAAGGCCAAGCTTCAGCGTCTCGATCATAGGATGCACTCTTCGGATTTTGAATCAAGGCAAAGCAGCTACGGCCTGTAATCGTGAGTCCATATCAGGATGCACTCTTCGGATTTTGAATCAAGGCAAAGCTGTGACGGTGTTGCGGAAAAATAGAACGTGAGGATGCACTCTTC
>CAIVKO010000163.1 GCA_903906515.1 Akkermansiaceae bacterium | reverse complement strand
TGATCATTCAGATTGTCCAATTGTCCTGCATCCAATTCCTGTCGCATAACCGGTGTGACTGGCGCTGGTAAGGCAACCCCACCAGACATGGTCACGGTGGCGGCGTGAAGAAGTTTCCGTTCCTCCTCGGTTCTGACGAGGCGGCTTTTCTCATCGGTCAGCGCCTTGGAAACCGCGCGTGTTGTGCCGGAATAACTGAATCCACAAGTTGCGCCGAGGTGGAAATCCGCGAATCTCCGCGCGTCCTTCTGGAAGAAATCGAGGATGGGCATGGTCGGGTCCGGGCACACGGCAAACAAGGCTTCGTTCACCAATGCCAGACTTAACTCGGCCTCCACCGGTTGGCCGGTTTGATCGGTCACCGTGATCTCAACCTTGCCGTCCTCACCGGGAAGGAACGCCTCTTTGACCGGCTTGATGGCCACTTTCAACTCGCGTTCGACGGTGAATTCCTTGGTGGTGGCGCGCAGGTGGCGGCCGTCGATCGCCGCCACGGCGAGGCGGAAATTCGGGAATAAATCGTGCCCGACCTTGAACGCGATATTGTTGTAGTCCTGATGCAGATCGACAATCTGATAGCGCAGGATGGTTTCTCCTTCATAGGTCAGCAGGGCTAGGCCCTTCGGCAGGCGCGAGTGCAGACGGACTTTGGTATCCTGGCCGACTTTGAGCATCGCGGAATCGGCAAACAGGCGGAGTTTGTTCGCGTCATCACTATCAGAAACTTCGATGCGCGTGGTGGTGGTGATCGGCTGATTGAAGTGATCGGTGCCGGTGACGCGGAGTTGATAGAATCCGCCTTTTTCGAGTTTCAACGGCACGGTGGTCTTACCGGTTGTGGCGTCGGTTGTGGCATCTTGTTCGGATTCCTTGACCTCGGCTGAGGCAGGGGATTCGAATTGTGGCCACGGCAGCAGGCTGAGGATGCGGTGGACCTTGGGTTTTTCCATGCGTAGCACGGCGACCTTTAGGGATTCTCCTGCGGGTTTGCCATCGGCGGATGTCGTTTCAAGAGTGAGGTCAAAAGGTTCGCCCGCGATGACCACGGGTTGGCTGGGTTTGGCGGTGATGACAAAGCCAAGTCGCGCGAGGGTGAAGGACTCGGTGATGGTGACGTTGTCGCCATCGAGCGATGCGGTGAAAACAAGCTGGCTTCCGGGAGTCATGCCGGTGGTGTCGAACGAGAGTTTCGCATTTCCCTCGGCATCGGTGGTGACGAGTTCGGTGCGGCGATCAGGCAGTGTGCAGCGCAGGACGCGGTTGGCCAGCGGTTCTCCCCAGTAGTAGGACGATTGCAGGGATGCTTCGATTTTTTCGCCACGGAACCAAACGCGGCGCGTGACGTCCATGGTGAGTTTGATTTTTTCCAACTTGAATTCGCGCACTTCGAAAGTGCCTTGGAATTGCAGGGCTTCCTTGTTCTTGCGTTCCTGAAATGCGGTCATCGTGTATTGGCCGATGCCCGCTGCTGATGGCAGTTCGAGTGTGGCATCGAATGTGCCGAATTTACTGAGTTTCACCGCTTGTTCGGAAAGCAGGCGGCCTTGTGGATCGGAGAAGCGGATTTTGAAAGATGCGTCTTCAGGGATGATATAGGAACCCTTGGCCACATCGCGCAGCACGCCACGCATCGAGACGGTTTCTCCGGGAAGATAGGCGGGCCGATCGGTGTAGAGGAAACCTTTCGGCGCGAGGCCGGTGGAGAGTTGGAGTCCCGCGAGCGGCAGGTTGAAAGCGGCGGCATTTCCGGAGCGCAGCGCGAACACCCGCACGTCTGATAGATCCTTGAGCGCGTCCAGCGGGGTTTTGAATACGCCGTCATTGCCGGTCTTGCCGGTGGCGGCCACGCCCTTGCCATCGCTGACTAACAACTCGACATTCGAGGCGGGCTTGCCGGTGAGCATGTCCTGCACGAAGGCGAGTACCTCGCGGCGGCTGGATTTCACCACGACTTCCAGATCCGAGCGCAGGACGAGCACCGTGGATTCCCAGTCATCATCACTGACGGTGACCACGCAGGCCCCGGCGTCGTTGCCGCTGAAGGGGATTTCGATATCCTGTTCGACCGGCTGGTATTTGCGGTATCCGTGCGGTTTGAACGTCCATGTCTTGTCCGGTTGGATGAGCGAGACATCGAGTCCTTCCACGCCTGTGATGCCATGCATCTTGCGGAAGTAGGCCTGGAGATCGATCTTATACATGCGCACTTCGCACTTCTCGATGTTGCGGGATTTAAGGCGCACCACTGGTTTCTCATTGGTGCGGAAGACGTGTTCCGCGGAAACCGCGAGCGACTTCTGTGTCAGGCGGACCACAGCGGCCGCGGCGTTCGGGTCCGATCGTTCGTTGGTGAGTTTTTGATAGAGCTTGAGCGCCTTCTCGAACTCGCCGAGTTTTTCCTCCAGCAGTTTCCCGCTCTTGAGCATGGCCGCGCGGGACTCGGCGCTTTCCGGATATTTGCTGACCAGCTTCGCCCATTCTTCGATGGCCATGTGATAGCTGGTGGCGATCTGATCATTCGGCGCTTTTGCCTCCTCGGCATCGAGTGCCTTGGCTTCGTGTGCGGCACCAAACAGATAGAGGATCCGGGGCGCGCGTTCGTCCAGCGGGTGGGCGCGCAGGAATTCGTCGAACCGCTGCATGGCGAGCTCCTCCTGTTTTCCCGTCAGCGCGTCGAGTCCCATCTGGAATTCCGCGTTGATGATGGCGTTCTGGCTATCCGACCACTCGGGGCCGTTTGGATAGTCCTTAATGTATCCCTGCCAAGTGGTGATGGCTTCAGCGTGTTTCTTCTGCTTGTCCTGGATTTTTCCGATCCGATAGAGAGCTCGCATTTTTAGATTGGCCAGATGGGTGGCGGGCGCGGCGCGGAGTTCTTCGTCGATCGTGGTGGCGGCATCGCCCTCCGGCAGCGAGAATCCCTTGGTGGCGATGAAATCCCGGTAGGCGGAAATCGCGTCATCGGCACGGCCCGCGGTCTCCAGTGCTTCCGCGATCATCCATGCCGCGCGCACCGCACGACTGCCGACCGAGTGTGATGTTAGATATTCACGGCAGGTTTTGATCGCCTGGTCCAGATCGCCGTTTGAGAGCGTGAACAACTGGACATCGGTGGTGGGAAGTCCGCCCGTGTTGCCGATGAAGGCGGTGGTGTTCTGCCCTATGATTCCGATGTTTGATGATACCATTTGTTGGCTCAAGCCGTTGGTGTTTCGGCGCAGCAGTTCCGGCCGCATCGCGAAATACGTTTGCACCCGCAGCCAGCGGATTTCCTCGCGGAGTTTTTTGCCCTGCTCGGTGGCGAGTTCGACGGAAAACGGGGATGTTGCTTCCCGTTTCAATTCGGTCATTTTCAACAAATCCTCCAGCTCCATGCGTGCGGCGTCCGGATTTCCGGATTGCTGGAACGACTCGCCCAGGCGGAAGCGCGCGAAGGCGACGTGTTTTCCCGCAGGTGGTGGGTTCTGCATCGGCAGTCGTGCCGTGCCGGAACCGGCGGCTCCCGTCCATGTCGGGTCGTATTCAGTTAGATATGCTTGAAAATCCTGGACCGCCTGGGCGGGATTGCCCGCTTGTTGGATCGCGCGGGCCTTGCGGAAAACGATGTCATCGCGGAATTCGCGCGGCAGTTCCATCGCCAGCGCCTTGGTGTAGAGCGAGTAGGCTTTGGCGAAGTCCTGCTTCGGTGCGTCCGGCACGTTGGGGTCGGGCTTGGTTTCGAGTTTCTCGGCGAAACGCAGGATTTCTCCGACGAGTTCCTGTTTGCGCACCGGGGCGAGGATGCGCGCTGCCTCGGCCTCATAGATCAACGCGGCTTCGGCGAATTTCTTCTGTTCGATGAGCGCCTGGGCTTTCAGGAAAATCGCCTTGTGCTGCCAACCGGATTTCGGGAAATCCTTCATCAGACGGTCAGCGGCGCTCACGGCATCGGAGAATTTTTTATTCTGGAGCAGGGCAGTGGCTTTCAGAAACAGCAGTTCATCGGCAGCGGCATCCTGTGCGGCGAGTCCCTTGTCCGCAATCTCGGCGGCCTTGTCATACTGGCGTGCGCGCATTTCCGCCTGAGTCCGTGCCAGAAGGGTGGGCTCGGCCGAGGCGTTGTAGGATGTCAGGGCGAGGGCACAGAGTGCGGCAAGCTGCGGGTTCATGCGGGTGGTCCGGTGTTTCATGGTGCGGGGTCCTTTCTGTAACGGTGGGTTTGAAAAATTCGGAGGGTTTCCAAAAATATGACACCTGGGAGGCGGAATCCTTGGGAAAAACGCACCCGTCATTCGTTTTCGATAACATCCGGATCGTCGCGCCGCTCGTCCGGTCGGGTCAATGCAATCCTGCCGATTTACACAGAATTTACGATAAGGTGGGAGGTTCTTCAAATCCTGCCAGTTCTTGCAGGATTTCTGTTAGCAAATCCTGCTGACGATCGTCAGGATAATCGGGGGGGGCTACTCACTGACTGGATGGACTGGTAGCTTTTCGATCAATGTGAGGAATGCCTTCCGCGTCGATCTTTGCGACCACGGTGTCCCATCCGATCAGGCCTTGTTTGTTGAGGCGCAGGCGCAGCAGCCATCCGGTTCGCGCGGGTCCTTCATCGAAGCCGTCGAAGACGAAATTTCCGAGGCTGTAAACGATCAGCTTGCCCTTGTAAGTCTCGGTTTCCTGAGTGACGTGGGGGTGGCCGCCGACGACCAGATCTGCTCCGGAGTCGATCAGTAGATGTGCCAGTTGTTTTTCGCGATCCGTGGCGGGGTCGTGTTCCGAGCCCCAGTGCATGAACGGGATGACCAGATCAGCGTGGTGGCGGGTGCGCGCGGCCTTGATGTCCGCGACGACCTGCTCATCCACACTCCATGCCACGCCGGGCCAGGACGGGCCAGCCTCGAAGCGGCGTGGTTGATAGTCATTGTATGCCAAAAGGGCGATCTTGGTTCCCTTGATTTCGAGCAGGTGCGGTGTCCGCGCCTCTGCGCAGTTCCGGCCCCCGCCGAAATACGGCAGTTTCTGTTTTTGCAATAAATCGAGTTGTTGCAGAAACGCATCATGGCCGAAGTCGCCGGTATGGTTGTTCGCCAGCGAAACGATGTCGAAGTGGCGTGCCAGCACCGGCAGGACGGCGGGATTGGCTTGAAACGTCCATGGTTTCTTGTCGGCGGTGCCGACCGTTGAAATCACGCATTCGAGATTACCGATCGCGGCATCCGCGTCCGCGAGCACCTCTGCGAACTCCGCGAATGGATCCACACCGCGCGCCATCGCCTTGCCCGGTCCGTCGGCCAGCATGATGTCGCCAGCGAAGATCAAGCGTATCTCGTCCTTAGGTTTTGTCACATCAGCCATGGCCGGAACCACGAATAATAGAGAGTAGATGAAAAATTTCATACCGACGGACTATGCTGTCTCCATCGGTAGATCAAGATTAGAGAGTGGAAGTTTAGATGTGCCAGCCATGCTTTTTGTCTTCAACTTGTCTGCGTATCCGATTTATCATGCGTGCCGGATGAGAAACCTTCTGGAAAAATCGGTCGCCAGGCGCAAGCCATGGCTCACAGGCGAGACCAACGCCCTGCGCCTCATCGACGGAGCGGGCGACGGCCTGCCCGGTTTGTTTCTGGATACCTATGCGGGAAATTGGTTGCTCTCCACCACCACCGGCGTTGTGCCGCCCCCGGTGCTTGAATGGCTGCGTGATCTTGGGGTGACGTGTTACGGAAAACGTCTGGACACCCATCAGAAAGAGTCGCCCGTTTTACTCAGCGGGAAGGAAATCGCGGAACCCTTCCTCATTCGTGAAAACGGCATTTGTTATGAAATCTCATTTCAATCCGGATACTCGCAGGGGGTTTTTCTCGATCAGCGCGAAAACCGCGCACAAGTCCGCAGCCTGATGCGTCCCGGAATGCGCCTGCTCAACACCTTCGCTTACACCGGTGCCTTCTCGGTGGCCGCCGCACTCGCCAGCGCGGAAACCACCACCCTCGATCTCTCACAACCGTATCTCGACTGGGCGAAACGCAATTTCTCCCACAACGGAATGGATCCAGCGGCCCATCATTTCTGCAAGGGTGACACCTTTCATTGGCTCAAACGTTTTGCCAAACAAGGTCGCAAATTCGATGCCATCGTGCTCGATCCACCGACCTTCTCGCGCGACGAAAAAGGCGGGATTTTCCGTGTCGAGGAAAACTTCGGCGCGCTCGCGGCACTCGCCGCGGAAGTGCTCGATCCCGATGGTTGGATGCTCTGCTGCACGAACTTTCGCCGCATGACGCCGTGGGAGTTCGAGCGCCAACTGCTCTCTTCTCTTCCCCGTCTGCTGAACGCCCGCCACTCGCCCATGCCCCCGGATTTCACCGATGAGCCATATTTGAAATCGGTGTGGCTGGGGTGAAAGACAATCTTCCTGAAATCGACGCGCTTTGTATGACCCGCAACGACCACTCACAGGCACACATGACAGCATCCCAATCCCATCCATCATCCTGCTCACGCTGGCTGTGACCGGTATCGAGGTGGCGATGGTCGGCTTTGTGATGTCCACCGGCGATGAGAAACCCACCCTCGCACGGGACACCATGCTGGCCGTGGTTATGCTGGTGCTCATGTTTGAGGGCTGAGATTGGCAGTGGTGACTAAGGTGTCTTTTAGCGGGGGGAGCGTCGATGCTAGTGGCTGGCTCCGAGAAACGGAATCATCTGTTTTCAGCGACGGTCGCAGACCGCCGCTACAGTCGGAGACGGTCGCAGACCACCGCTACAGTCGGAAACTCCATGCTTGCTATCGTTCCGCTGAATGGAGAACATAAACCCATACCGCCATGAAACGAATCATTGTTATGTTGTCGCTGGCCGGACCGGCCGTTTCCTCTCTTTTTGGTGTCCCGTTGGTGGAATGCCGAGTCGCACCGTTTGCGCCGATACCCGCTGCCATCACGGGTGCGGAAAAGCCGTCAAAACCGATGGAGTCCGCGCCGCCCCGGTTGGAGAATGCATCCAACATGGACCGCTTGATCGAGGAAAAACTCGGCATCAGCCTGACTTCGGCGGAACGCGATTTTCTCGCGAAAAACCAATTCGTCCTGTTGGATCTGAATCCGACCAAACTTGCCACCCTCTATGAGAAAAAGGATCCCGACTCCGCGGTGGACTATCGGAGCACCGACGATGAAATGCTCAACGCCTTTGACAATCTCAGCGGCGGTGATCGCTATGACACGTCCTGGCACCCGAAGTTGGTCACTCCGGATTTATTTCTACACGCGTATCACCGGTTTTTCTCGCACTCGCTTGAATTCATCGAACAGCGCCAGCTCAGGCCTCGGTTGGAAAAATTCCTGGAGTCCGCGATGAAAAACGCGGCGGAGCTCCGGCCGCAGGCGGATGCCGCCACAGCCGCCCGCATCGAGTGGGTGGAGGCGCAACTGGCCACCGCATGGATCGTGCTGGGCACCGAAACCGCTGCTGTGAAATCCGAGAACGAGGAGTCTGGTGATGCAGCGCAAAGTCCCTATCCCAAAGCCGACGCGCGTTCCGTCAGCCAACGACTGGCATCGTTGGGTAAGCGGTTTTCAAAACCCGTGACATCGGCCATCACCGCCGAGGTGGAGTTGATCCTGGCTGCAAAGGGACCCGCTCCGTCGCCGCTGTATTCTTGTTATGTCAGCCGCCCCACGGACTACACCCAGTTCATTCCTCGCTCACATTATACGAAAACCGAAGAACTGCGGGGCTGGTTCCGTTCGATGATGTTTCTCGGACTCACCGGCCAGACGTTGCCTGGTGAAAATAATTTCGGTCTAACCGACTCGCTGTTGCTCACCCAGATCATCGCGCGCCAACCGGCGAAAGGTCCGCGTCCGCTGGATGCCTGGCGTGACCTGATGGAAATCACCACGTTTTTCGCCGGGCAAAGCGACGACCTCGACTATCCGGTCATGCGCGATTGGGTGAACCAAACATTGGGTGCCACGCCGATCAAAATCGGCACCGCCACGGATCCTGCGGTTTTGGAAAAACTCAAGGCTGCCGTGAAGAACCTGCCCCAGCCACAAATCGTTTCGGGTTCGCATCCAGCCGAACTCAACTCACCGGACCAGGACCCGCCATCGTTCCGGATCTTCGGCCAGCGTTTCAGTGCGGATGCTTGGATACTGAGCGCCCTGACCCGTGAATCGCCTGGTAAGGCTCCTTCGATACCTACTGCGACTTTTGTCACCGCTGCGTTTGGAGACGACTTCTCATTGCGGCAGGCCCAATCCGTGCTGAATCCAGACCATGTCGGGTTGTTCAACACGCGCATCGAGGATTTGCGGAAAAAACTAACTGGAAAATCGGACTCCGAGTGGTTTGTCTCGATGGCCGGTGCGCAATTGAAGGCCTCCACCAGCTTGTGTGGCGAGCGTGGGCCGAATTTCCCGTTCTACATGCAGTCGCCGTCGTTTGCCGCCAAGAACGTCGAATCCATGTTAGGATCATGGACCGAACTCAAACATGACACCGTGCTATACGCCAAACAATCGTATGCGGAAGCAGGGGAGGGTGGGGAACCTGACAAACCGCTGCCACCTATCACCCGCGGGTTTGTCCAACCGGATGTGAAGTTCTGGCGTGCCATGGAACGCCTTGCCGGTTTCACCGCCACCGGCTTCGCCAAACACAGGCTGCTGCCGGACGCAGGTGAGGAGTTTTTCATGCTCAACGAGTTCGTCAAGCACACCCGGTTCTGCCGTATGCTCGCGGAAAAGGAGATTGCTGGCACGAAAATCACTCGCGAGGAATACGATAAACTCGACACCATGACGCTCGGCTACATGGACCGCTCGCTGGATTCCAACGAGGTCGGATCGCCGGATCGCGGCAAAACCGCTCTCGTCACGGATGTTTTCACGGATGCCGGTGGCGGCAGCGCCCTACACGAAGCACTCGGCCAGCCGTGCTTGATGCTGGCGCTTGTGGGCGACAAGCCAAACACGCGCGTCGTCACTGGAGTCGCTTACCGGCACTTCGAGTTCACCCGCTCTATGGACAGCCGCATGACCGATGAGGAATGGAAAAAGGCCGTCTATCAGCCAAAAGCCAAACTTCCCGCGCGCGCAGGATGGGCGGTGCCGGTGTTCACGCCGGTGCCTGTGAAGGAGCGTTGATCACCGAAATCCGTGGTCAGAGACTGTCTTAAAAATGGCAGGGACCGATCCTCCGGGCGGTCCTGCGAATGAAAGATAATGCGGGAGATCATGGAAATGATTGATAATCGACTCATGGCTGCTCGTTCATGTCCCATTCTCGTGGACCGCCCGGAGGTCGAGTCCCTGCCTTCAGTAATATTCAGAAAGGCTCTCAGAATTTTCCGACCTTTTCAAGGAGTGGGATTCGCCGCCTTGATTCTATCAGTTTATTCTGTCGGATCGGAGCTGCCCTATCCGCCTTTCTATCAATCCGACGCGCCGTTCCGCACGGCCATGGAGAAAACCAAGGATGTTCAGCCCTTTCGCCAAGCCATCACCGGGGCCACCGTGCCGCACCATCTGCTGGCTGCGGAACTTATCGCCCATACACTGCGCCTTGCCTCTGGAAAACGCCCGGATCGCATCATCCTGCTGACACCGGATCATTACCACCGGACCAAGCGCCCATTCGCAACCGGCGACCGTGATTTTCTAACACCCTATGGCCGGGTGCCTGTGGATATTGCGGCGGTCGTGAAATTGCTCGGTTGTCCGCTGGTGGAAAAGTCCAACCTTTTTTCCCATGAACATGGTGTCCAAGCGGTCTTGCCGTTTATTGCCAAACTCTTTCCCGGAACTCCGGTGCTGCCGGTGGCGCTCGGCGTCCGCACCACCAAGGACCAATGGCAGACCCTCGCCGAGGCGCTCGCGCCGTTGGCTGGGACATCCACGCTTATTATCCAATCCACCGATTTTTCACACTACCTGCCCGCCGCCACCGCCCGCCTGCGTGATCAGGAAACACTGCGTGCAATCACCACCGGCAATGCCGATGCCATCATCGGGCTGGATCAACCGAGCCATCTGGATTCCAAAGCCGGTCAGTGGCTGATGACAACCCTGCAAAAGCAATGCTACAAGGCCTCTTCCACGGTCGTGGACAACCGCAACGCGATCGAATTCGGCGGCGCTCCTGACGAACCGCGCACCACAAGTTATATCACGCAACTTTGGTCATCCGAAAGTATCTCAGCCGCTACTCTTCCCGGTGATGCCTGGTATTTTGGCGGTGACACCCACTTCGGGCGTCATCTGGCCGCAGTGATCGCGGATCCGGTGAAATCGGAGCACATCGATCAGGCGATCCTTGCGGTGACCTCCGGCAGACCTTTGATCCTGAATCTTGAGGGTGTGATGTTAGATCATGTCCCTGCAACACACCTGATGCAGATTGGCATGGAAACACAGACCACGCTGGAGCGCATGGCAAAGTGGAATGTCCGCGGGGCGATTCTGGCGAACAACCATACGTTGGATTTCGGAAGCAGTGCGCTTGATTCCATGAAGAGGGAACTTGAAAAAGCAGGCGTCCGCTGCATCAGCGATGGTGAATGCGTGGATTTCGGGCTCTTCCGCCTTGGCGCGGCCAGTGATGTCATGAACTCGCCGGAACCCGCCAAGAATCTGATCACACGAGATGTCATCTCACGATGGAAAGACGACGGGCGTGACGCCCGCGCCACCGTGGATCGGGCGTCTCGCCCGGTGCCTTCTTTATTCACGTTTTTCCATTGTGGTAGGGAATACTCCGACTCACCCGGTGATCGTGAACGCACATTGGCCATGTGGGCGGACGACGCTGGAGCGGCGCTTGTGTTAGGTTGTCACCCGCACCGGCCATCACCCGCGTGGGATAATTCCGGTGTTTCATTGCGCAGGTATTCCCTTGGCAATTTACTTTTTGATCAGACCGATTCGAAAAATACCGGCGGTCTCGTTGA
Organism: Akkermansiaceae bacterium; assembly: GCA_903906515.1. Taxonomy (GTDB): domain Bacteria; phylum Verrucomicrobiota; class Verrucomicrobiia; order Verrucomicrobiales; family Akkermansiaceae; genus Luteolibacter. The sequence continues at coordinate 231 of CAIVKO010000163.1, read as the reverse complement.
AGTCAGGTTTTTCCACCAAGGCACATGGGCCGCACGCTGGATTCCGCTGGGAAACCTCTATGCGCCATGAGAAGAGTGAAATGCGATTAGAAATTGGCAGGGACCGACCTCCGGGCGGTCTTAACGTATCCAAGGCAGGGACCGACCTCCGGGCGGTCTTAACGTATCCAAGGCAGGGACCGACCTCCGGGCGGTCTTAACGTATCCAAGGCAGGGACCGACCTCCGGGCG
>CAIVKO010000162.1 GCA_903906515.1 Akkermansiaceae bacterium | reverse complement strand
GCCTTGGCTTCGATGGCGGCGGCGTTGTCCAGCAACTCCTGGATTGGATCCCAGCGGCCGGAGATAAGCGCATCACGGGCGGAGTCCGGCATGGTCACGGGGAAACTCAGTCCGCAGGAAGTGGTCACGCGGAGATGGTCCACATCGATGGTGACGGTAATGGAGGGATCCGCCACGATGGCGTCACGGAGATTGACGACATCCGCGGCGGTGGCGATCACGCAGGGCATGGCCAGCGTGGTCGAGTTGCCGAAGAAAATCTCGGCGAACGACTCGGCGATGACGCCGGTGAAACCGTATTTTTTCAACGATTGCGGGGCGTGTTCGCGGGACGATCCGCAGCCGAAGTTCACCCCGGCGACGAGGATGGACGCGCCTTGGAAACGCGGGTCGTTGAGAGGATGGTCGGTTTTTTCTCCGGTCTCGGAATTGAAACGCACGTCATAGAACGCGTATTCTCCGAGGCCATCGAAGGTGACGCATTTCATGAAGCGAGCCGGGATGATGCGGTCGGTATCGATGTCCGCGCCGGGAATGAAAACCGCGCGGCCGGAAACTTGTTTGACGGGGTCGAGTGCCATGTTTTTTAAGGTAAATGCTGAGAAGCTGAAATGCTGAGAAATTTTGGAAGTGGATATTTGAGTTAGGAACTAATTTTCAGCAGTCAGATCACGGATGATTTTCTTGGCCAGTAGTTCGTTGATTTCCTTGTGTCGGGGAACAGGTTGGGATTTTCCGGTTGTTGGGTTGTGATAGATGTCGTGCTTGGCTCCGTTGCGAAGAAGCGCACATCCGGATTCTGTGAGCGTTTTGATGAGGTCTCGATGCTTCATGCGACTTCAAGTTCTTCCTCATGGCGGATGCCCGGAATATCGTCTTGTGTGAACATGTGATGCAGATCACGCAGATGCTCCCGAAGGTCGTCCAGATTTTCGCCTTGGGTCCAGTGGTCGGGATAGTCGTTGAGGAAGCCAAGGAACTTGCCGTCCTTTTCCTGCCAGTAGGTGATCCGTGCCTTCATGGTGTTGAATCTACGCCACTGTGGCGGCCTGTTCAATGTGGAAAAGTTCGCGGGCGTCCGAGATGCGACCGTTGATAGCGGCAGCGGCGACCATGACGGGTGACATCAGGACGGTGCGACCGGTGGGCGAGCCCTGGCGGCCTTTGAAGTTGCGGTTGGACGAGGAGGCGCAGAGTTGATCGCCGATCAGCTTGTCCGGATTCATCGCGAGGCACATCGAGCAACCCGCACCGCGCCATTCGAAGCCGGCGTCGGTGAAGATTTTCGGCAGGCCTTCCTGTTCGCATTGGATGGCGACGATTTGGGATCCGGGAACAACGATGGCTTTCACCCCGTCCGCCACTTTATGACCTTGGATGTATTTCGCTACCTCGCGGAAATCCGAGATCCGACCGTTGGTGCAGGAACCGATGAAAGCGACATCGATCTTGACGCCCTTGATCGGGGTGCCGGCGTCGAGTTTCATGTAGGCAAGCGCTTCCTCGATGGAGGCTTTTTCCAAGGGAGTCGCAGCCTTGGCAGGATCCGGGATGTTTTCGGAAATGGAAATCCCGTGGTCCGGGGAAATCCCCCAAGTGACGGTGGGTTCGATATCCTCCGCCTTGATGCGGACGATGTCGTCGTAGTGCGCATCCGGGTCCGAGGCGAACGAGAGCCAACGCAAGGCGGTGGCGTCGAAATCCGTCATGTCCACGTATGGGCGGCCCTTGAGATAGGCGATGGTTTTGGCGTCCGGATTGATGTAGCCGCAACGCGCACCGCCTTCGATGGACATGTTGCAGACGGTCATCCGCTCTTCCACCGACATGCGTTCGAAGACATCACCGGCGTATTCATATCCGTAGCCGATGCCGCCCTTGGCACCCAACAATCTGATGATATGCAGGATCACGTCCTTGGCATAGACGCCGGGCCGGAGTTGGCCGTTCACTTCGATGCGGCGGACCTTGAGGGCTTCCAGGGCGAGCGTCTGCGAGGCAAGCACATCGCGCACCTGAGTAGTGCCGATGCCGAAAGCGATGGCTCCGAACGCGCCGTGGGTGGCGGTGTGGGAGTCGCCGCAGGCGATGGTGGTGCCCGGCTGGGTGATCCCTTGCTCGGGTCCGACAACGTGGACGATGCCTTGTTTTCCGGATGCGAGGTCGAAATAGGTGACGTCGAAATCATCGGCATTCTTGCGCAGTGCCTGCATCATTTCCGCAGCGAGCGGATCCTGTGGGGCATCCTGATCGATCGTGGGAACGATGTGGTCCACGGTGGCGAACGTGCGTTGCGGAAACTTCACCTTGAGCCCGAGATCGCGCAACATACCGAAGGCTTGGGGTGAGGTCACCTCATGAATGAGGTGGGTTCCGATGAAGAGCTGCGTGCGACCATCGGCCAACGTGCCGACGGTGTGGGCGTCCCAGACTTTTTGAAATAGGCTTTTTCCCATGGTGAAAATGGCGCCGTGGTTATCGGCGGGGCGGGAATCTGTCGTTGTCAGGGTGGATTGTCAAAGCCACATGCCAAAAAAGAGCCAGAAATGATACGCTGGACAGGGACCGTCTCTCCGAGCGATCCGCGTGAATGGAAAGAGAATGAAAAGCCTCTTCACAATCATGAGAAATGCGAATGGGGGAATCGGAGCGACTCAGCCATTCGCGTTTCTCATTCGCCGGACCGCTCGGAGAGACGGTCCCTGCCTTGGCATCTCCCCTCATGCGGGCGTTACCGCAGTTCGATGATAAGTCCGGTGATAATCCCGGCTAGCGCAAGCACCGCCAGCGTGATCACGATGACAGCAATCGATTTTTTGGTGACCCATGAGCGCGAGGCTTTTCCATCCACCCATTCTTCCCATGTCCGTTGGGTTTGGCAACCCGAACGGTGATAATGACGAAGAGCACCGGAAAACCGGGGCTTTTCATTCTGAGGGGGTAGGCGGTTCATGACAACGAGTCAGGATGGAGGGGGGCGATCAGCTAACGAATTTCAACCACGGACGTAAAGAAGGATTTTCAGAAAATGCGCACCTTACAAAGCAAAACGCCCCACCTTATGAAAGGGGGACGCTGGAAAATCAGATCTCTGATGCCGGTATCCGGAAAAGATTACTTTTCGTAATGCACTACAGGAGCCGGTGCTTGGGCAGCCTCGATTTCATGGAATTGAGGGAGCGGGCGCAATGGGGCGGGCTTCGCCTCTCCGGTGCAGCAGCAGGAGGCGGCCAACATAGCGAAAACGGAAGCGACAAGAGCGGAAAGTATGCGAATCATGGAATCAAGTGCTTTAAAAGTTCGGAAGGGTTTTGAACATGCCCATATTAAAAAAGAATATTCCGCCCGGTTCCATCAGGGAAACCGGGCGGAAAATGAATTACTTAGCAGGTTGCACGTAGGCAGGCTTGCTTGGGGGCGCGCTGGGGCAGCAGGAGGCGGCAAGAACAGCGGCGGCGGCGGCGATAAGGACAAGTTTCATAATATGGTTTACTGTGTTTGATGTTGTCAATGGATTGACACCCGACAGGGCACCAATTCGCTGGCTACTCTAGCGGGTCAGGCCGACCATGCAAGGCAAAATACGAAATAATCAGGAGGCTTTGCCGTGGACTTCCACCTCGATGTAGTGGTTCATCTCGTTGGCGCTGTTGCCATTGCTGTAAAGGCGGACGTAGCGGCCCTTGGTGCCTTTGCCATCGACGATGTTGCCGAAGCGGGTTTCCACATACGGGCGGTCCGTGCCCTTGCCCATCTTGGCGGATTCGTCAAAATCGTTGTTGTAAACGGTGGTGACGCCCGTCTTGAATGCCGGATCATCGGAAATCTGGACGATCACATCATTATAGGCGCGTTTCTGGGAGTGGAAGTGCCACAGCCAAATAGCGTTAACGGTGGAGGTTTTCTCCAGGTCGATCTGGACCCATTGCAATCCATCGAGCAGCTCGACGAAGTATCCCTCGCCGGCTTCCTTGTCTCCATCGGTGATCAGGTCGAGCGAACCGATGATCGGATTGCTGTCGCTGCTGGTGACTTTCTTGCCTTTGGAGAGCAGCACGGTGCCTTCCGGAACGCCGAACTGCGGTGCCTCGGTGGGAGCCGGCGCGAGGTTGGGGACGTTAATCGGCTTCGGTGTGCCTTCGATGAGTTCCGGCGGCAACTCGGTGGTGAGCGGGACTCCACCTGGAGTGCCGCCCGAACCCGATGTTTCGGCTTTCTTATCGCAGCTCGAAATGGCGAACGCGGCGAATGCGCAGAGCGCGGGGATGGTCAGTTTGTTTTTCATGGTGGTTATACGGATAGTTGTTCAGGGGTAAATACGATGGGCTGGCCGCTGAGAGCGGACGGATTGACGTAGAAGATGGGAGCTTCGCTCTCAAACGCATGACGGGCGTCGCAATTGAGTTTTGCCTTGCCGCGCACAGCAGCAAAGAAATTCTCCAAATGCGGTTGATGCGCCGGCTTGATAGTGGTGTTACCGCTCTTGAGTGTGATGACCGGCAGGTCTCCGGGAAGTTCGAAAACTTCGGGAGCTTTGGATTCATAGGATGCAACCGCTCCGGCGCTCACATCTGGCTTCGGCGGCGCGGGCTTTTTCTTTACATATCCCTTGTTCACCAGATCGTCCCACGATGGGACATACTCGCCGCTTTCACGGTAGATCGCCGAGGACGAAGAGATTTCCGAGATCTTGATTGTGGCTTCGGTGCCCATGAAGCTTTCCCAGAAGCCACCGCCGGAACTGGTCGTGGTCAGCACCTGATAGAACGCGCGCACGTTGCCCTGCGGGGTGTCATACTCGAAGATCGCCATGACATTGTCGAAGTGCTCGCGTTCTTTGAAGTAGGAGTGTCCGCCGGAAGCGAAGACCGACTTCGGCGCTCCACCGAGGAACCAGTTGAAGATATCGATCTGGTGGGCCCCGAGGTCCGAAATGGGGCCGCCGGAAAGATCGCGGTAATAGCGCCAGTTGAGGTACTGGTGCATGTTTTTGAAGCCATATTTATTGAGAACATCATCAGGAACAATGGTGCTCTTGGCGAGCTTCTTGCCGCCAATGTCTTGTGATGAACCGAGCGCGCGATTCCACTGGGCGTTGGCGTTGATGATCTGGCCGCAGATTTTCTTGCCGTTGATCAGATGATCGAGCGTGAAGCGATAACGCGGATTGCTGCGACGTTGGTGGCCGATCTGGCAGAGTTTGCCGGTTTTTTCCATCGCCTTAACCATGGCGCGGGCGCCATCGATGGTGTTGGACATCATTTTTTCACAATAGACGTTCAAACCGGCCTCCAGGCACTTCACCGTGTGTGGCGAATGCCAGAAATCCGGTGTGGCGATGACCGCCGCATGCAAGTCTTTTTCCGTGGCGAGCAGCTCGTCGATGTCCATGTAGATTTTGGCACCTTCGGCATTCGGCATGCCGCGGCTGGCGGAGCGGAATTTATTTTGTGAATTCTTTGAGATATCACAGATCGCTTGGAAATGCAGGCCGGGGATGTTTTTCAAGCAATTGAAGAGCACATCTCCCTGTTTTCCGAAGCCGATCAAAGCGACGTTGATCGTGTCCTCCGAAGAGGAGTTCGCGGCACGGAGGATGTTAGGAGCGCCGAGCACGAGACCCGCGCCGGCGGTTGCGACGGATTTCGAGAGGAAATCGCGTCGGCTGAGGTTGGATGGTTCGGGGTTCATGGGGTTACCATTTCTTGAGGATGGAGAAGCGGTTTTGGTCGGCAAGCATCAGGGCCATGACGATCAAGATCATGTGGACCCCGAGCCATGAGACGCCGTCGTCTTGCTTGATGAGGATCAGTCCCCAGGTAAGGCTGATGTAAAGGCCGCCCAGAAGGAAAAGCGAGGTGCGGTATGCCAGGCCGAGCAGGATGGTGAGACCGAGGACGATGAGTGCCGGGCCTAGGACCTTGTCGTAGAACGGGAGCATCATTTTTGGCATCATCGGCTCGGTGAGGAATTTGTCATAAAGCCCCTTCGGCACGCCGTGGTAATGGGCCAATGCGTATTCTTTAGCGGCATCGGCAGCGAGTCCCTGCTCGTTAGCGACTCCATCGACCTTGACCAACTGGGTGGTCGCTTTGAGTCCCGAGTATTTTTCAATGCCGGTCTGGATGGCGCGGACTGCGAGCCATCCACGAAGGATCAGCGAGCCATAAACATGGCCGAGTTTGGCTCCGCCACAGCAGGATTCCTTGCAGGGGGATTCGGTGCATTCATTGGATTCAGTGCTCATAATAGTATAGGTTTGGTGTGGGATGAGATATGGATAGAAGATGTGGATCAGCCTGCAACGCGGCTGCTGAGGCGCGTATGCTTGGCTTGTTCGGGATTGTCGAGCACAGTTTCGGCTTTTGGATCCCATTTGACGGGTTGTTTGGTGTCCATGGCGACGATGGCGAGTTGGCCGAACGAAGCGGCGCGGTGGGCGGCTTCGGCAGGGGCAACCGTCAGCTTCCGCGAGCGGACGCAGTCGATGAAATTCTGGTAATGGCTGGGTGGCTTGGTATCGAAGTCGGCCGGAAGGTTGCGGAGCATTTCGCGGTCAGAGGCTTCGAGTTTGCCGCGGTTGACGTGGATCCAGCCTTTTTCGCCGGTGAACTTGGTGCCGCCGAAGTCGCTGCGGACTTCGAGGACGCGGCCATCGGCAAAGGTGCCCTGGTAGGAATATTTGACGTAAGTGTTGAAAAACTCGTGGGTGCCAGCTTCGCCGGAGCCTTCCATTTTGACCGGTCCGGTGCCATCCAGACCGAGCGTCCACAACGCGATGTCCACGTGGTGGCCCACCCAGTCGAGCAATTGCCCGCCGCCGAATGAATTGTGCCAGCGCCAGTTCCATGGGTGGATCAGCGGGTGATAGGGGAAATCGCCCACGGGTGCGCTGTAGGTTTTCCAATCGAGATTTTCGGGAGGCTTGCCGAGCAAAGCCGCGACTTGATCTGCGGGGATGTGTTGTTTGACGCTCATGCCGGATGGCGTGCCGCATTCGAAGCGGGTGAGTTTGCCAATCGTGTTGTTTTCGATGAGCGCCTTGAAGCGGCGGAACTCGCCGGTCGAGCGCTGCCAGCAGCCGGTTTGCCAGACGCGGTTGTTTTTCTTCAACGCTTCCACCAGCAGGCGACCTTCGGCGAGCCCCCAGGTGAAAGGTTTTTCTCCATAGACATCCTTGCCGGCGTTGGCGCAGTCGATGCCGATCCGGGCGTGCCAGTGGTCTGGAGTGGCAAGGCTCACCACATCGAGGCCCGGGTGCTGGAGCAAATCGCGGTGTTGGGCGTAGATCTTGCAGTCCTGGTTTTTGTAAAATGCGTCCACCTTGGCTTTGGCGGCCTTGGCTTTATCGGCATCCACGTCACAGACCGCCACGACTCTCACGCCCTTGATGTTGAGGAAATTCGTCATGTTTCCCGAGCCTTGACCGCCGACCCCGACACAGCCCATGGCGATTTCATCGTTGGGCGAACTTGTCTGGCCGCGCAGACGTGCCAGAGGAGCCCAAGCGAGGGCTGCGGCACCGGTCGCAAGGAACTTGCGGCGTGGGAATGAAAGGGGTGTGGAAATCATACTTTTTTATCGAGTTGCTACCGATACGCCCCGTAGTTACAGGGATCTTTCATAAAATTTGGCGGGGTTTGGCTGCGGTTGGCGGAGCGAATTATCTGATGTTTCCCACGACACCTCCATTTGCGGCTTCTGGGTTCAGGTTGATCTTTTCATGGAAGTGTGGTTTTTTCACCCCTTCCATGATCCGTTCGTCCGCATTTTATCTTGTTCCTGTCCTTTTTGCTGCGGCTTCCCATGCCAGAGAAGTCACGGTTGAGCCCCATCCATTCACGATCGAGAAATCATTCAACGCCACCGCCCTGCCGGAGAACGGGTGCGTGCTGCTGCAGGTCGAGCCCAAAAGCTGGACGGACTTTCAAATCACCACACTCGCCGCACACGGCACCAAGGTGGCCAAGGGCGATGTGCTGGTGGGGTTTGACACCGAGGAAATCGATAAAAAACTCACCGATGTCCGCCACTCGCTGGCCGCCGGTGCCCTCAACCTCGCGCAGGCGGAACTGGATTTGAAAAAGCTCGTGGAAACCTCGCCTCATAAATTGGAGGCATTCCACCGTGTCGCGAGAATCGCCAAAGAGGAAAACGCCTACTTCACCCAAACCCGCCGCAAAGCTGCGGAGGAATCCGCGGACCAGCAATTGAAACGCCGGAAGGAGATGCTCGAAAACGAACAGGAGGAACTCAAGCAGCTCACCCAAATGTACAAGGCGGACGACGTCACCGAGAATACCGAGGAAATCATCCTCACCCGCCAAAAGGACGCGGTGGCTGCTGCCGAGTTCGCTCTGCGGATGGAAAAGTTGGACCACACACGCACCCTTGAAGTGCTTCTCCCACGCGAGGCGGTCACCCTGGCCAATAACGAACGCGATACCGCCATCGCCATGACCAAAGCGGAACTCGATATCCCCCGCGCCATCGAGCTGAAGAAAATCGAACTGGATGGCCTGAAAACCGCGAATGCACGGGAAAAAGACGCGCTTGCCGAGTTGGAGAAGGACCGTAAGCTTTTTGAAATCAAAGCCCCGGCCGACGGCTGGTTCTATCATGGCTCGATCGAAAACGGCCGCTGGTCGGCACCCAATCCGGAGTTGCTGAAATCCTTGGTCATCCATGGACACCCGGCGGTCAATCGCCCATTCGCCACCTTCGTCCCCACATCCGCCAAACTTGCGCTCGTCGCTTTTCTCGATGAAGCCACCGCCCGCGCGCTCAAACCGGAGATGACAGGTCTCGCCACTTTGGCCGGCCGTGAAGACGCGGAAATTTCCGTAAAACTCAGCCAGATCGCTGTTTCTCCCGGTCTGGATGGCACCTACCGCGCGGATCTCACCGTCACCTGGCCCAAGGACCTGACGCCTGTCACCGGTTCCACCGTCCAAGCCCGCCTGCTCGTCTATCAACAGGACGCCACCATCGCCGTCCCCACCAAGGCCATCGTCTACGGCCCCAAAGGCTGGACCGTGGACGTCAAACTCACCAACGGCAAAACCGAAAAACGCCCGGTCAAGCGCGGCCGCACATCCGGTGATCAGACCGAGATCCTCGGCGGTCTCGAAATCGGCCAGGTGATCGCCAGTCCGTAAGGCAGGGATCCGACCTTTAATCGGTCCTTACGAATTGAACGAGAATGAAATGACGATGGATTGTCTTTTTGGCTAGGAATCGGCTCACGTTTTCAACTCATACTCCGACCCGCTCGGAGATCAGGTCCTGCCTTTCCGTCTTGTGTGCATTGAGCGCTTGCGTTTGACGGCCCGCTCGGGGATGTTGCGCTCAACGTGTCTGACGGAGATCGCAAGCCTCTATGGCTCCTACCAAACCTGTTGAGCCTTGATGCTCCGCTGGTGGCGGCGGCGTGGCTGCATGTGTTTTCAAAAACATGGCGACTTTACCTGCCATGGGCGGTCTATGCTTCGCTGGCCCTGGCCGTGTGGGTGATCTATGTGGCCGATCGCCTGCTCGACGTGTCCATGCTCGAGGGCACTCCTTCCAGACTCGAACCTCGCCACCGGTTTCATCACAAACACCGGAAGGTTTTCAGAATCACTCTTGTCGTGGCAGCGCTGGTGACCGTCGTGATGGTGGTGACCATGATGCCTGTTGCCATCTTCAAATACCTGTTGATCGGCGGAGTGCTTGTCGCCGGATTTTTCGGGTTGTCGATGATTTCAACCCAGGACGCCCAAGACGTGGCGCATACCAAGAACATCATAGCGGGAACCACCTTCGCATTCGGAACTGCGGTCATGGCCCACTTGTACCGCTATGAATTCGGTATTGAGGCGATGTTGTTTTCAAGCGAGTTCATCTGTTTTGCCGTCCTCTGCATCCTCAACATCTCCGCCATCGATCTGTGGGAACACGCCGCGCGCTCCCAGGATGTGGAGGTGAAGGCGTCCCATGAGCTGGCGTTGACGCTTCCGCTCATGCTGCTGGGATTCGCTGCGCTCGGATTCGCTCTAACGGACCATGACATCACGGCTAAACCAGGAGATTTTTCGAACCGCCCGTTTTTCCATGCCATCTTGACGGGCGTTGGCCTGTTGTATGTACTCAACCGGGTGCGTTCCAGATTTTCGATGGATGCCCTGCGCGTTCTGGCGGATGTCGCGCTGCTGATTCCCGTTCTGGTCTTCATCGCCGCCTCTAATTCTTGATAGAAAGAAAAATAGAACCGCAGATGGACGCTGATTAACGCAGGCAATCAAAGAATCATGTCGATTCAATCACTTAACCCTCGGATTGTATTCATCGCCACCGGCGATATCGCGCTGCCGTCGTTTCGAATATTGTTAGAAAACGGACCACGTCCGCTCGCCTTGGTCACGCAGCCGGACAAACCGGTGGGACGCCACCAGATTCTCTCTCCATCCGCGATCAAGACCGAGGCGCTGGCCGCCGGAATTCCCGTGCTCCAGCCGGAAAAAATCGGTGATGCCGCCGCGCAGCTTGCCGAGCTTTCTCCTGATATCCTCGTGGTGATGGCCTACGGCCAGATCCTGCGGGACAACATCCTCACACTCCCCAGCAAGGCAATTATCAACCTCCATGCCTCGCTGCTTCCGCGCTATCGCGGTGCCGCCTGCATCCAAGCCGCCATCGATGCCGGCGATGCGGAAACCGGTGTCACTTCCATGCATGTCGTCCGCGAACTCGACGCAGGCGACATGATTTTTAAAAAATCCATTCCCATCACTGCCAACGAAACCGGCGGCACCTTGCACGACCGCCTCGCTGATCTCGCGGCAGAGGTGCTCGACGAGACTCTTGGCAGGCTGGCCGACGGGACCGCATTGCGGATTCAGCAGGACGCCGCGCAGTCGTCATACATCCCAAAATTGGAACGGGATGATGGCAGGCTGGATTGGACGCAACCTGCAGTGGCCCTTGAACGCAGGATCCGCGCCTATGATCCATGGCCCGGCACCTTCACCATGGCCATCGAAGGAGCCGGAGAAAAACGCCTCAAAATCCACCCGCCCACCAAAGTAATGGATGCGGATCTAGCACCTGGAAAAATTCTATCCGATGGTGGACGATTGATGGTCGGCTGTGGTTCGGGGGCCCTGCTCCTGACATCCGTCCAGCCTGAAAGCGGCCGGCGCATGAGCGCGGCGGATTATCTGCGCGGAAGAAATCCAACAGGCTTTTGCTGAATTGCTTTTTGACAGGTTGTCCGTATTATTTTGACATGATCCACTCACGAGCCATCACATGTCTTCTGGCGTTTGTCTGTTGCCTTGGTCCACTCATCGCGGAAAATCTCGTCAAACCACGCATTGAGGTCTTCAAAGCCAAGCGACAGTTGCTGCTTTATGACGGAGACAAGCTTGTAAAGACATACCCTGTCGCTCTCGGGTCCAATCCCGTGCCGGCTAAAGAACGTCAGGGCGACAGGGCCACGCCGGAAGGGTCGTATTTCATCTGCCTCAAGAATCCGCAGAGTCAGTATCATCTTTCCCTGGCCATCAGCTATCCGGGGCCTGCGGATGCCAAACGCGGACTGAAGGCCAATCTCATCTCGAAGCAGGAATACCATGCGATCCTAAAGGCGGATGCAGACCGCAAACCACCGCCGTGGAACACCAAGCTCGGTGGAGAGGTTTTCGTGCATGGCAGAGGTTCCTCACCCGACTGGACATGGGGATGTGTGGCGCTGGATGATGCTGATATTGAAGCGCTATATCGACTGGTGCCTGTCAAGACGCCGATTACGATTAATCCATGAGATTGAAATCGTCCAGGAACCAACTTTTCAAAGAAACCCGAATATGGAATCCAAAGATCTGGACCCTGTAAGCAACCTAAGAACGATCAAAAAACGGGCATGATCCTTCGTATTGCATGCTTCACTTGGCTAGTGTCATCACTCGCTACGTCGGCGGCCCCGGATTGGGAGCCGCTCTTTAACAATCGTGACCTGGGTGGATGGAAAATCGGTTGCCTCGAGAAAGACCGCCACAAGGCATACTGGCAGGTGCGCGATGACACGATCGAATGCAATACCGCCGGCGACCGGAAACACGATTATGTGTGGTTGGTCAGTGAACGGGAATACGGCGATTTCGAGTTCGAGTGCCTGGTGCAATCGTTTGCCACCTCGACCGGCAATTCAGGTATTCAAATTCGTTCCCGGTTTGTCAACGATGCGGCCGATGGCGGTTGGATGCATGGCCCGCAGATCGACCTGCATCCGCCCGCACCATGGCGCTGCGGTATGATCTACGATGAAACCCGTGGCACCCAACGTTGGATCTGCCCGCCGCTGCCGGATTCTAACATCACACCGGAACAGGCCCCGGGAAGTTGGGGGTGGGTGCATGCCGATGGCAAAACGATCCTTTCTGTTCCAGCTATGAAACCGCCCGTGTCATCGGGCAACTGGAACCGCGTCCGGATCGTCGCCCGCGGACCGAGAATCGAAACGGAAATCAATGGTTTGCCGATCAGCCGTTTTGATGGCACCGGAATTCTCGACGATGAAGCCCACCGCCGCAGTCAGGTCGGGGTGCGCGGGCATATTGCCCTGCAGCTTCACGCGGGTGATGACCTGAAGATCCGTTTCAAGGATTTGCGAATCCGGGAATTGCCGGAACTAACAGAACAGTTGGCGGTCACAGTGGTGCGGGACGACAGCCAACTGCGCGGCGCGCTTGCAGCCCTGCGGCCGGGCTCGGTTGTGCGGATTGCACCAGGAAATTACCGGTCGGGCGTGAGTTTGAAAAATATCAACGGCACGCCCGGGCAGCCGATTCTCATCGAAGGCCTCGACCCACGGTCACCGCCACTTTTTGAAGGAGGCAACGAGGCATGGCATCTCAGTGACGTCTCACATTTAGAACTCCGCTGGCTCCATTTCCATGGCCAAAGCGGCAACGGGATCAATGTCGATGACGGCGGCAGCTTCGATACCCCGAGCCATCACGTTACCCTCGCCCACCTGCAAGTCGAAGACACCGGACCTAACGGAAACTTTGATGCAATCAAGTGCTCGGGATTGGACGACTTGCTGATCCGGCAGTGCCGCATCACCGGCTGGGGCGGACAGGCAATTGATTTCGTTGGCTGTCATCATGCCGAGATCCGGTATTGCCGCATCACCGGAAAACCGGGTTTCAGCCAGCACACGGGTCCGCAGTTCAAAGGCGGTTCATCCGATGTGTGGATTCATCATTGCCGCTTGGAAAACGCGGGCGCGCGACCGATCCAGGCCGGTGGCTCGACGGGATTGGAGTTCTTCCGTCCCCAGGGTGCGCCGTATGAGGCGACCCGGATCCGGATCGAGGACAACGTGATCAGCGGCGGCGAATGTGCCGTGGCTTTCACCGGGGCGACCGAATGCGAATGCCGCTTCAATACGATCGAACGACCGGAGAAGTGGGTTTTTCGGATCCTGCAGGAGCAGCGCGACGCCCGCTTCGTCCGCTGCGGCAACAACCGTATTTCTAACAATATTATCGTTTTAGAGCGCTCCAAGGTCAGGACTATCGTCAACATCGGGCCCGATACAGAACCGAAGACCTTTGATTTTCGAGGCAATCATTGGTTTGCATCCGACGCACCGGACCGTTCCCGCCCAGACCTGCCGGTGGAGGAAACGGAGGGGGTGTATGGCGTCGATCCGGACCTCGACCCAGTCAAACTGTTGCCGCTCCACAAGCTGCCCGCAGGCCCGAGGTAGCGGGTAGGCGGATGGCATGGCAACCCGGTTATCCGATGAAATTCACCGCGCAGTTCTGAATCTTTTCTCGCCATTCGGGTTCATTTGAGAACTCTAGATCCGCCGCATGAACGGAAGCACTGATATCAAACACCTCCGCGATCTTTCGCCCCAGCAGTGGAAATCCGGCGCTGCCGCGTGGCTGGGTTGGTTGTTCGACGGGCTGGACATGCACATTTACACGCTGGTCTGGACGGTGTTCGTGGCGCAGTTGATGGGACTGGCAGAGGACCATCCTGATGTCGGCACCAAGGGTTCGATCATTCAGGCGGCTTTCCTGGTCGGTTGGGCGGTGGGTGGCTGGATCTTCGGTCGCGTCGGGGATCTGTTAGGACGTGGCAGGGCGCTGACGCTCACCATTTTAACTTATGCCTTGTTCACCGGACTGTCGTTCTTCGCGACCGAGTGGTGGCACCTGATGTTGTGCCGTTTTCTATCCGCTCTTGGGATCGGCGGCGAGTGGGCGGTCGGTGCGTCGCTGCTGGCGGAGACATGGCCGAAAAACTGGCGGCCGTGGATCGCAGCCGTGTTGCAGAGCGCGGTGAACGTTGGTATTCTGGCAGCCTGTCTTGCCGGTTGGTTGTTGTCTGCGAGCGAGCCGCGCTATCTTTTCCTGGTCGGGGTGTTGCCGGCATTTCTAACACTCTGGATCCGCAAGGCCGTGCCGGAAACGAAAGAGTGGGAGCAGGCGAGGGCGGGCCAACCGATCCCGCGTGCTTGGGATTTGTTCAGCCCCGAGGTGCGTGGGGTGACCTGGCGTGTGCTGATCATCTGCGGTGTTTCGCTGACCGCGCACTGGGCGTTCATGTTCTGGCAGGCGAAGGTCGTGAAAGGCCTGCCCGAGGTGGCGGCGATGACGAAGCCGGAGCAGGCCAACGCGCTTGCGACCGCGTTGATGTGGATCATGTTCGGGTCGATCCTCGGCAATTTCATTGCAGGCGGATTCGCGAAACTGGCGGGTTACCGCAAGGCGATCTTCACGATGTTTCTGGCCTATTTCGTGGCGATGTTCCTGGCGTTTCACTGGAGTTGGGACTGGCAGGCCACAAAGATCTGGTTCTTCGTCATCGGCGTGTGCCAAGGTGTTTTCGGGCTGTTCACCATGTGCCTGCCGCCGCTCTTTCCGGTGCTGTTGCGCACCACGGGCGCGGGGTTTTGTTACAACTTCGGCCGCATCGTCGCCGCAGCCGGCACGGTGTTTTTCGGCGTCTATCAGAAAGTCCCGGATGTGCGGGCCGCCATGTTGTTTGCCGGCTTCCTCTTCATTCCCGCCTCATGCATCGCCTTGATGCTGCCAGACCCGCCGTCTGAGGACGGAATGGTCGATCCCCCGACTGACTAGTAACGAGGGCGATGTGTTTTAACCCATGACAGACGCGCGCGAATGCAAACGTAGAACGTGCTTCGCATGAAACACCTCGCCAAGCTCGCGCTCCCCATTCTCGCCCTGGCCCTGCCGACGTCCGTCGTCATGGGCGGGTCGCCGACCCCCAAAAAAACGGTCTTGTTCGTAACGCAGCCCGCTGAAGCTTGCTGGCAGGATTTCGCCTTCCTCGCCGCCGTGCCTGCGTCGCACATGGCCAACCTGGTGAACGGCTCTGTCATCGCGCTCGATGAATCAGGCCAGATTCCTCGTGAGGTCGATGATTATCTCCGCCGGTTCAAGCCTGATGAAGTTTATCACCTGGGGATCAAACCGCTCACTCCGGCCCCGCAGTTCGGCAAGCTTCTTGAAATGCCGTGCGCATCCGCCGCCGAGGCGGCCAACCTGTGCGCCACCAATTTCTGGAGCAGCAGCAACCGCGTCGTACTGTGCCGTGAAGATGACTACGCGTCCGCGCTGATGGCCTCATCACTGGCCGCGCGGCTCGGTGTTCCTCTGCTTTTTTGCGGTGAGCAGGGGCTTTCCAAAAAAACCAGCGAGGTTTTCCAAAGTCTCCATGTTCAGGAGAAACTATTCGTTGGCAAAGCGCCTGCGAATTTGAAAGTCAATGAACTCCCGGACATACGCAGCGTGTTAGAATTCCTGAAGAAACAAAAGCTAGCGACGCCTTATCTTGCGCTGGTCAATATCCGCGACCGCAAGAGCACCACGGTCCACAAGATTTCACTCGCAGCGCCGATCCTCGCAGCCGCGCACGATGGGATGGTGGTTCCCGTCGATGCCGACATTCGCTGGCGGGTTCCATTCACCGGCACTCCGGTCAAAGGCGATCTTCCCAAGGGAATTCCTGCAGGAGCCAAATCGCCGAAGGCGGGTGTCATCGATCTACCTGAAGGCAAGGTGCCTTTCGTTCTCAGCTTCGGACCCTCCGGCAAGGAATTTCTCCTTTCCCTCGATCTCGATGGCAATGGCAGTTTCGACGGACCGGGTGAAGGACCGCTGAAGAAAAACGGTGTGGTCACCCTGCTCGGTAAACCCCGCACCCTCGATTTCGGACGGAGATATAGTGGCAATTGCGACCTATCAGTCACTACCGGAACTGCGGAGGATATCATCGCCCCTCTCCGCAAGCTCTACGCGGCAACCGGCATCCCGCGTTACCTGTGCATCGTCGGATTTCCAGACTCAATCCCCCAGGCCATCCTAACAAAAGAAGACACCGACATCACATCGGATCTCCCGTATGCCAATGCCGACGATGATTTGTTTTCCGAAATCGCGGTGGGACGGATCATCGCCGAAAATGCCATGTTCGCCACCCTCCATGCCAGCCGGACCGTGACCCATGACTCGTTGTTAGACCCCTCATGGAGTTCACGAGCTGGCCAAGCCCGGTGGGAAAACACGATGGGCGGAAACTTCGAGAACGTCGGGCTCGATACCTCGGCACACCACGATGTCGATGATCTCAAATGGATTGAGCCTCCATCCGAAAAAAACAAAAACAAAGGCAAGCGCGAGCAATCGATCAGCCAGGATTCCCCGCTGACCCGTGTTGCCTTTATCTCCCACATGGCCCACTCATGGTGGAAGGATATCGGACAAACTTATGACATGAACACCAGCGTGTTACTGGCGCCGACGGTCATCGAATCGGGCGGTTGCATGACCTGCAATCTCGACTATGAACCGGGACTCCGTTCGGTGATCTCACGCATGTTCCGCAACGGGGCGCTGAGTTTCTGCGGTCAGACGCGCCCGGGCATAGCCCAGCAGCAACAACAACGGCTCGAATTCTGGAATGGCATCTTCACCGGCCAGACCATCGGTGAAGCACATCGACGCGCGGAAAACAGCATGGCTGCCCTCGTCCTCGAAACCGGCCAAACCCGCGGCGGACCCGATCACTATCAACTCTACATCCGCTCACTCTTCGGCGACCCGGCGTTCAAACCCTACCTGCCCTCGCCTCCCAAGTCCGCACCGGCGAAAGTCGAGGTCAAGGGCGATACCGTCACGGTGCATGGCCCCGCGACCTGGTGGAAGGTGCAAATGCGCGTGCCCGAAGACTGGAAACTTTGGGCTAACAAACCGCTTTATGTTCTCCGTGGCGCAGGCACCTACGCCCACAACTCCTGGTGCAAGGAGGAATACGACAAGGAGGAAACCTTCATCAATGCCGAGGTGACCACCACCCGCCAGATCAAATCGATCACCCAGAGGCAAAAACCACCCGCACCGCTCGGATGGACCGGCAAGCACACGGTCGATGAAAACCCGGACGGTTCCCGCACCTACCGCTGGCGCGTGCGCCTGGCTGATTTCGATCAGACAACCGGCGTCATCACTAACAAACTCGACAGAATCGACTATAAAATCGAGTTCCAGCAGCCAGCCCGTTAAGGTTTGATCGTCGGTTTGTCTTTGAATGAAAGAGTGACCACGGTCGCGATCGGATCGAGGGGGGCTTCAGGAAGTTGGACGCTCCAGTCACCTTCCTTGCCGGAGACTTCGAGGGGGGCACCCTTGCCGAGAATGGATGCGGAAACCGGTCGGTTGACGAGGCCGTTGACTGTGAGCTTGCCGCCTTCAGGGCGCTTGAAGACGTGCAGATAGACACGGGTGTTTCCATCAGGAAGTTTGCGGGTGGTTGAACGACCGTCCCATGAGACCTTCGGAAACAGTGAGGCGGTGGTGCCATGGATCGACTCGCCATTGACTTTCATCCACTCGCCCATGGCGGCGAGGCGTTCCAGTGAGGCGGCGGGGATTTCGCCCTCACCTGTGGGACCCACATTGAGCAGGTAGTTGCCGCCCTTGCTGGCAATGTCGATGAGATTGCGGACGAGGACTTCGGTGGATTTCCACTTGGTGTCATTGGTTTTGAATCCCCAGGTGCCATTCATGGTCATGCATGATTCCCACGACACGCCCTCGCCGAAGCCGGTGGCGGGGATTTGTTGTTCCGGGGTGCCGTAGTCGCCTTTGAACTTGGCATCCGTGGTATGTCCTTCCATGCCCTTGCGACCCTTGTCCACACGGTTGTTGATGATGAGCGCGGGATCAAGTTTCCGCAGGTAATCATAAAGATCCACTCCACGTTCGTGCGTCCATGCGGCTTCCCATTCGCCGTCAAACCAGAGGATGCCGGGGTGATAGGTCGTCACGATCTCCTCAAGCTGGCCTTTCAGATAGGTGGTGAAACGGTCCATGTCCGGATTCGGGTTGGCCGCGCTGCCACGCCAGGGCATCTTGGTACCCCAGTCCGGATGGGACCAGTCCATGATCGAATGGTAGAGGCAGAATTTGATGCCGTGCTTGGCACAGGCATCGGCAAGCGGCTTGAGCAGGTCCTTCTTGTAGGGGCTGGAGCCGACGTCCCAATCGGTGAGTTTCGAGTCCCAGAGGCAGAAACCGTCGTGGTGTTTAGAGGTGATGACGATATATTTCATGCCGGCATTTTTCGCTGCAATCACCCATGCCTCGGGGTCGTATTTGACGGGGTTGAATTTCGGCAGGAGTTCCTCACGGTATTCGGCGGCGGGGATTTTACCGCCACTCTGGAGCCACTCGCCGGCACCGGGCACAGGTTTGCCTTTGAAATTTCCAGCAGCCTCGGAATAAACACCCCAGTGGATGAACATGCCGAAGCGGGCTTCGTTGAACCACTGCATGCGGGCGTCTTTTTCAGTGGGTGTTTCAGCGTGGGCCAGCGTGCAAGCAAGCATGGGCAGGGTGAATGCGGCGAGGGTCGATCGTAGGTTCATGGCGCTTTGGATGTTGTGATTGACTATGGGGTCATCCTCAAACGGGCCGGGTCGACGGCCTCTTTCAAGGTGGGAGTGAAATTTCCCATGATTCAGGATTGTATCAGGTAAAACAAAACCCAACATGGATTGACCGCCAATTATAAGGTCGTTTCCCGTTACCTTAACGAAAAAAACCGATCTTTTCCGAAACAGACGAAAAAATCTAACCGACCATGCTGAAGCACCTGATCACCGCCATCCTCGCTTTTTCCGCGCTTCACGCAGGAGCTGGCGCGGCGGAATCGAAACCCAACATCGTTTTCATCCTCGCCGACGATCTCGGGTTTTCCGACCTCGGCTGCTACGGCGGTGAGATCTCGACGCCAAATCTCGACTCACTAGCCCACAACGGCCTGCGCTTTACGGAAATCCACAACACCGCGCGCTGCTGGCCCTCGCGTGGTGCGCTGCTCACCGGCTATTATGCCCAGCAAATCCACCGCGACACCCTGCCCAAGCTCGACGGCGGTGCCCTCGGCGTGCGCCAGTCGTGGGCCCGCCTGCTGCCGGACTTCCTCAAGCCCGCAGGATACCGGTGCTACCACAGCGGCAAATGGCACATCGACGGAAATGTGCTAGACGGCGGCTTCGACCGATCGTTCAAAGTGGATCATCAGGGCAACTATTTTTCCGCCAAGGGTACCTGGATCAACGATCATGACGTGACTCCGGCAGCCAACGAGGACGGTTACTACTCCACCATCGCCATCGCCGATCACGCCATCGATTGCTTGAAGGACCATGCCACGACCTATCCGAAACAGCCGTTCTTCCATTATGTCGCCTTCACCGCGCCTCACTTTCCGCTGCAAGCGCTGCCGAAGGATATTGAGAAGTATCGCGACAAATACCTCGTCGGCTGGGATGCCATGCGGGAAGCACGCTTCGGTCGACAAAAGGAAATGGGCATCACCAACACGACCTTGTCCGCCGTCGAGCGCAACATCGGGCCGCCCTATGCCTTCCCCGAGATCATGAAAAAATATGGCCCCGGTGAAGTGAATCGGCCCGTGCCATGGAATGGACTCACGGACGAGCAGCGCCGGTTTCAAGCCACCAAAATGGCAATCCACGCCGCGATGGTGGACCGCATGGATCAGGAGATCGGGCGCATCATCGCGCAGCTCAAGGCGATGGATGTCTTCGAAAATACGATCATCTTCTTCGCCTCCGACAATGGTGCCAGCGCCGAAATGATGATCCGCGATGGCGGTCATGATCCGTCTGCGCAGCCCGGAAGTGCCAAGACCTACCTCTGCCTCGGCCCTGGCTTTTCCAATGCCAGTAACACACCATTCCGCCGGCACAAGACATGGGTCCACGAAGGCGGTATCAGCACACCGCTCATCGCGCACTGGCCGGCAGGCATCACCGCCAAGAACGAATTGCGTCACACCCTCGGTCATTTCGTCGATATCGCGCCCACCGTGCTTGAGATCGCCGGTGTCGAGAAACCGAAGGATTGGAAAGGCGAACCGATCCCCGAGGCCCCGGGACACAGCCTCGTTCCCGCATTCGCCAAGGATCTAACCATCCAGCGCGAAAGCCTCTGGTGGTTGCATGAAGGCAATCGCGCCGTGCAGGTTGGCGACTGGAAACTGGTCGCAGCCAACGGCGATCCGTGGGAACTCTACGACATGCGGACCGATCGCTCCGAACAAATCGATCTGGCAAAGAAGATGCCGGAAAAAGTGAAGGAACTGGAGCAAGCCTGGCAGCAGCAGACCGACTCGTTCACCACGCTGGCCCGCAAGACCCTATCTGAACAACCCAAGGTGAAACGATGAAACACGCAGTTCTAACATTCATTACGTCCTTGACCACAGGATGACTAACCGATGATTCGCAGGCAAAGCAAATTGGTTCAGTGTGTGGCGATCCTCACCGCATTGCTGCATATTTCTCCGCAGACAAATGCCGCCACGCTCGAAGACGAGTTTCGCAGCCCGCCGCATCCGGCCAAGCCATGGGTTTACTGGATCAACATGGATGGCCATTTCACAAAGGAGGGGATCACGGCCGATCTCGAGTCCATGAAGGAGGCCGGGATAGCGGGGATGATCCACATGGATGTGGATGTGGGAGTTCCCCCGGGAAAGGTTCCATTCATGAGCGAGATCTGGCAGAATAATTTCCGGCATGCCATCCTCGAATGCGAGCGACTCGGGCTCGAGTTCACCACGATCACGGGACCCGGTTGGACCGGCACCGGCGGACCATGGGTCAAGGCAAACGGATCGATGCAGCACCTGCTCCCTGTGAGCGTGAATACCAAGGGTCCGGCAACATTCAACGAAGTCCTGCCAAAACCACAGCCGCAGGTTTCGACGTATCACAAAACACAAACGCCGGAGATGCGCGAATCACTCGCCGCGTTCTACGAGGATGTCGCAGTGTATGCGTTCCCACGGCGCGATCCCGTGGTCGAGAATATCGATGAGAAGGCGCTCTTCGTTCGCAATCCCTACACTTCCATGCCGGGCGTCAGGACACACTTCCCATCACCAGCCGAATTCCCGGAAACCGACAAGTCACAAGGAATCGATCCCGCAAAGATCATCGACCTGACTCACCAATTGCAGGCCGACGGACGCCTGCAATGGGAGGTGCCACCCGGTGAGTGGACGATCCTGCGCATGGGTCGGCGATCGACCGGAGCCAACACCCGCCCCGCACCGGCAGCCGGGCTCGGATTCGAGAGTAACAAGTTCGACAAGAAGGCCCTGGAATCCCATTTCGAGGCCTACTTTGACCCGCTTCTCAAACGCATCGGTCCGCGGCCGCTGGATCGCACGACGGGTTTTACCGGGCTGGATGCCGACAGTTGGGAGATGAGTGCCCAGAATTGGACACCCGGATTCCGCGAGGAGTTCAAGACGCGGCGTGGCTACGATCCATGGCCCTATTTCCCCGCCTATTCCGGACGCGTGGTGGGCAGTCGGGAAATTACCGAACGCTTTCTCTGGGATGTGCGCATGACGTGTCAGGATCTATTGTTAGGAAACCACATCGCGCACATGAAAGCGTTATGTCATGCGCGCGGTTTGCAACTGACCATTGAGCCCTATGACATGACTCCCGCCAACGATCTCGATCTTGGCTCATTTGCTGATATCCCCCAGGGCGAATTCTGGCATAACACGTTCAACTCGGCCTGGAGCTGCATCGAGGCCGCATCCATCGGGCATATCATGGGCAAACCCATTGTCGCGGCCGAAGCATTCACAGCTGTGAAAACCGATTGGACGGAAAATCCATGGACCTTGAAGAACCAGGGAGATTGGGCTCTCGCTGCGGGCATCAACCGGTTTGTGATCGTGTCTTTCGCCCACCAGCCGTGGCTGGACCGTTCGCCCGGGATGACATTTTCGATGTATGGTCTTCACTGGGAGCGGACGCAGACATTCTGGCCGCTGCTGACCGGCTATCATCAATACCTTGCGCGATGCTCGCATCTGCTGCAACAAGGCGTGACGGTCTCTGACATTCTCTATCTAACACCCGAAGGTGCGCCGCACGTATTCCGGGCGCCGGACAGCGCTCTCCATGATGCCGCAAGCATGCTGCCAGACAAGAAAGGTTACGGTTTTGATGCCTGCTCACCGAAAATCCTCATCGATCGTGCCGAAGTGAAGGACGGTTTGATCACCTTTCCGGGCGGAAGTTCCTACCGCTTGATGGTCTTGCCGCAGGTTGCAACGATGACCCCGGCGGCGCTAACAAAAATACGCGACTTGGTGAAAGCCGGAGCCACGATTGTCGGATCGCCGCCGGTCAAATCACCCAGCCTCTCGGGCTATCCCGCGTGCGATGGTGAAGTCCAGACGCTCGCCAAGGATCTATGGGGAAGCCTGGATATGCCAAAGACAGCAACAAAACGCAGTTATGGCAAAGGCTTTGTCCACGGGGGCGGCGAACTGACGGGTCTTCCGGCGATCTATCCATCCTATGAGACCACGGCGGCGATCTTGAAGTCAATGGGTGTGGTGGAGGATTTCACCGCGACCGGCCACGTGCGCTATGGCCATAGACACACCAACGATCGGGACATCTACTTCGTCTCTAACAAGACAAGTGATCCGATCAAAACCGATTGCCGTTTCCGTGTCGGCCAAGGTAGCCCGCAACTCTGGGATCCGGTGACCGGCGAACTGCGACCCCTCACGCAATACCAGTGTGCCGATGGATTGACGAGCATTCCCATGGAGTTCGATGCCTTTCAGAGTTTCTTTGTCGTGTTCGGCGGGAAGGACGAAAAGTCTCTATTGGAAACGCAAAAGAATTTTCCCGAGATGGAGCCGGTCCAGGTATTTTCCGGCGCATGGGATGTTGCATTCGATCCGAAGTGGGGCGGGCCTAAGGAACCGGTGAAGTTCGAAACGTTGGAAGATTGGACGAAGCGTCACGAGGATGGCATCAGGTATTACTCCGGCATTGCGAGTTACGTGAAAACATTTGACGCGCCGGCGTCGGCCATGACGGACAAAACCACGGTGCTCAATCTGGGCGTGTTGAATGGCATGGCGCGAGTCGAACTCAACGGTCGCGATCTCGGTGGCGTCTGGTGCGCTCCATGGCAGGTTTCCGTGCCTTCAGGATTGCTGAAGCCGACTGGCAACGAACTGCGCATCCACGTTGCCAATCTCTGGCCCAACCGCCTGATCAAGGACGCAGGGCTGCCCGCAAGCGAGCAACTGACGAAGACGACCCGGAACCCATACAAACCCGGCAACCCGCTGTTGCCGTCCGGATTACTAGGCCCGGTCACATTGAAGGTGAGTGAGCTCCCAACCCGGAAATAAATGATGATGTTACCCCTTATCGCTATGGTCTCGTTCGCATTGGGAGTTGCTGGCCATGCCGTCGCCGGAGGGAGCTCCGCTGAGGCAACGCCGTCGATTGACCCACGGGACATGTTCATGTCAGGGGCGGATGACGATGTTACTCACCAGATGAATCTGATGTGGGCGACCTTCGGAAGGGGGGAGAATGTCAGGCTGACCCCGTTTGGGAATGAACCGGGATGGTATGAATGGATGGCGCGCAAACATTGCTGGTCTGACACACCTGAGTATCGGGAACAACTGCACCGCTTTCTGGTTAACTGGCCGCAGGCGAAGGACGGGTATATATGGACCTGGGGATCGGAAGAAGGTTGGCCAACCCATCATGTGCGGCACAACGAAAACAATGCCAAGTATATCCTGGCAGCATGGCGCTACTATTGCTGGCAGGGCGGGGCGGAGTTTCTCAAGGAGGTGGATGCAACGACCGCTGCATCTGATCGTCCAAATCAGAGCGATGTGTCCAATGGGCGCACGGTTTTGCAGAAACTGCGAGCTGCCATGGACTATCAGTTGAAGACGCTCCAAGGACAATCCGGGCTGGCCATTGTTAGCGATCCGGCATGCGATGGCACGGTAGATGGCCTGCCGAGTGATTACTGGGACAATTTTCGTTTTGGTTACAAATCCGCCTATCTCAATATCTACTTCTACGCCTCGCTCCTGGCCATGGCGGATCTGGAAGCCAGTCTGAACAATCACCCGCGGGCAGCTGAGCTCATGGTATTGTCCGAACGCGTTAAAGAAGCCTACAACAAGACTTTCTGGGACGCCCGACAGGGACGGTTCATCGGCTGTGTTGATCGAACTGGACGGTCGTGGGACTTCGGCTTCACCTATCTGAATCTGGAAGCGATCACCTACGGCCTGGCTTCGGAGCAACAAGCCGCCCGGATCTTTGAATGGCTTGATGGGAAACGCATCATTGCAGATGACAAGCAGGAGATCGGAAAGCGGATGACTGGCGCGTCCGGCGCTGAGATATATGCCCTCGGTTGGGCGCCTGTTTCTACGACGCGTGCCGTAGAAAGCATCAAGGTTGACGGAAAATACTGGTGGTGGCATCTCGGCAACAAGATCACTGTCGATAAAAATGCCAGTTACGGAGAACACGTGGAGAACGGCGGTGCGATTTTCTATGTTTCGCACTATGATATGATGTCACGCCTGCGGACATTCGGGCCGGATAATGCTTGGCAGAGGTTTGAAGGGATTTTGAAGGAATTCCGCATGGATCAATTGAAACGCGATCCGAATAACAACAAAGGAGCCGCTTGGAAATGGGGCATCATTGGCGAATTTCCTGAATCAGGATTGGTTCCTGCCACCATAGCCTTGGGTTTCATGGGTTTGGATGCCAGCCCCGATGCGCTGGTTGTTAATCCGCGTCTGCCGCAAGCCTTGCCGTGGTTGGAAGTCCGACACGTTAATTATCGCGGCGGTATCTACAGCATTCGGGCTGACGTTGAGAGTATCCGCATCAAGGTAATTTCGGAACCAACAGGACCGGGGAAAGTGACGTGCGATCATCAAACTCCGGTTCTCCTGCCAACGCAGGGCGAGGAAATTCGCATCGCGCGGAGAAAACCATAGTGGCTCGTCACCTCAGATGATTCAGAAGTCACTCAAATGAAAAAGCCTTGACCGCATTTCATACTCACATGTGAATGATACTTACCTTTCCAAGCCACTCATCCACCATGGTTCTCCGCATCATTCTCTCATTCTCGCTTTTTCCTTTCATCGCATCGGCCGCGGATGATGTGGCTGGCAAAGCAGTCAACCAGCTCGGCCTCGGCTTGCTGCGGCAGACCGAGGGCAACTCGCTCATTTCACCATGGTCCCTCCAGCAGTCGCTCGCAATGGTCTATGCCGGGGCGAACGGGAAAACGCGCGAGGAGATGAAGGCCGCGCTCGGTTATGGTGAGGATGCAACGGCTTTGCACGAAGGGTTCAAGCGCCTTCGCGAAGCAGGTGACGCACTCGTTTCCGAAGTCGATGGGATTAAGCCTTTGCATTCAGCGAACCGTCTCTTCATCGCGGGGATTTTGCCATTGAATTCAGAATGGTTAGAGCTTACGAGAAATTCCTACGGGGCCGAACCCCGGATTCAGGATTTCTCGAACCTGACCGCCGCCACGAAAACGATCAACGACTGGGTCAGCGCTCAGACGGAAAAGAAGATTCCGTCCGTGATTCCTGAAGAGGCATTGGATCCGCTCACGAAGCTCGTGATTGTCAACGCCCTCTATTTCGACATGCCATGGGACGAGCTATTCACGAAGGAACTGACGCAGACCGCGCCATTCGTGCTGTCGGATGGAAGCAATAAGAACGTGCCCCTCATGTTCAAGCAACATCGCCAGCGCTACGCGCGCAAGGACGGATTCCAGATCGCCACCCTGCCGTATGCCGGTGCACAGCTTCAGTTCCTCGTCATCCTGCCAGACGACGTGAAAGGTCTCGCAAAAGTCGAAGCCGCGCTTACGCCAGAGCTTCTCGCGGAGTGCGCCAAGATGCCCACAGCCGAAGTCCGTTTGACGCTGCCTCGCATGAAAATAGAACCACCTTCCATAGCTATGAAAGGCGCATTGCAGAAGCTCGGCATGAAAGCCGCATTCGGCGCGGGCGCCGATCTCACAGGCATCTCGAAACCAGGCAGCGGGAATGATCTGATGATCGATGAAATATTCCACCGCACTTTCATCGAGTTGGACGAGAACGGCACCAAGGCCGCGGCATCCACCGCCATCATCATGCGGCCGAAAAATGGTGTCCCGCACGAGATTCCGCACGTTGTCGTCCGCTGTGATCATCCCTTTATTTTCGCGATTCAGCACATCCCGACCGGTGCCTGTCTCTTCATCGGGCGCATGACCGAGCCCGCGCCGGTCGCTGGGGAGGACCACCAGTAAAGCCGACCGATGATCATTTGCGGTGATGAAAACATTTTGAAAGACACGAGCTCTTTCCGGTGTAGCAGCAGGACCGGTCCTTCGCTTCTAAAAATGTTGCAGCTCGACCGAACTCGAAAGTCTTCGATCAAACAACCAAGGAACGGACATGAAATTATGAAAACAATCAAGATAACAGGGACTTGTGCGGCGCTGATGGCCATGGTGATCGGAGCACCCGGCGCGTGGGCAGCCACAAAAAAACCCGACAAGCGGCCGGATGTGCCGCAGCTTGAATTGAATGCCACCGGCCAAAAGCTGCAAGCCCGATACTCGGCAGAACTCAAAACCCTGCAGGCTGAGCTTGAAAAAACGTTGCCGAAAGTCGCCGAAGCACCAAAGGCCGCTTTCCTCAAAGCTTATCAGGAAGAAGCCAGCACGACGGCTGCCGAATTGAACGCGATGCGGGCCGGTGCCAAGAGCAAGGACAAGGAGGCCTCCGAAAAAGCCCACCTTACCGCCAAAGAGGCCCTCGATCAGTCACAAAAAAACGCCAAGGGTCCGGTCAAGGCCGTGCTCGTGGAATTGGAGAAGTTTCTAACGAACGACAAGCTCGACGCACAACTGATCAAATTCATCGTTCTTTCCGAAGGTGCTTCACAAGCGCTGCCCGAGTTCGCCCAACAGGGATCGGAGCAGGAAGCTCTGGTCGAAAAACTGCTTTCAGACGCGGATCTGATGAAGCAAATGGTCATCGCTGATGGCGCGAAGGATGGTCAATATGGCCGGGCCATGAAGATCTACACCGATATTCAGAAGGCGAGCGCGAAAGCCAAGGACGGCAACCTGCAACGATTGGCGCTTGGCATCAGTCTGGAGCATGCGGTGCCGATTGCGCAGGTGAACCCTGCAGCAGCGACCAATGCGCCCGCCACAGTGGATCCGGTCAAACGCTATCTTCATTTCGAGAAGGCATTCCTCGATGGCGAACTGGATCCCGGTTTCAAGAATCTAACGGCCTGGGACTACCGCTGGGTCGCCAATGGCGATGAGCCCGATGATATTCTGGCCTGGGGCCGCACGATGCTCCGGAACTACCGGCCTGACGAGATTTCCACATCGGACTATCGCTGGCGTTATGTGAAGGCCGTCAAGACCGAGGTCAAATACGGATCGCAGGATCAGAAGAACGATATGCCGACGCTGCAGAACTATCAGAATATCATCATGAATGGTGGCGTGTGCGGCAGACGCGCGTTCTTTGGTCGGTTCATTCTTCGCAGCTTCGGCTTGCCCACCTTGGCTCGTCCCCAGAAGGGTCATGCCACCTTGGTCCACTGGACGCCCGATGGCTGGGTGATCAATCTCGGCGCAGGCTGGGGATGGGGATGGACCACGCTTGGTGAAGACACGGATTTCCTGGCTTACACACAGGCAAGAAGGGTTGAAAAATCATTCCCGCAGGTGCTCCGTGCCAAGTGGGCGGGCGCGGTCGTTGGCGAAACTGCAACCTTCGGTTTCAATGACGAGGCGACCGGCTTCTGGACTGGCGTGGCGCTCTATCAGCAGCGGAAAATCATCGAAGAGTCCAAGGCGGTGGCACTGGCAGCCGTCGGCACCGACATCGGCGAGGCCAATGAATCCAAGGAAAAGGATGTCGTTGAGACCGTGACTCTATCCGAAGCGGACAAGAAAATCGTCGTCGGCAAGGACGGAGTGATCACGATTCCGGCCGTGGCCTGCAGCAAACCCACTGCAACCACGGAGAAGCTCATTTTCATGAAGAGCTCATTGGGTGGAATGCAGTTGCATTACAACCGGAACGGAGCCCCCGAGAATTTCGAATACACCATCGATGTGCCGACGGCTGGAAAATACGCACTCAGCGCACGGGTCGTGACGACCAGCGCCGAGCAGCACCTGTTCGTTGCGGCCAACGATGCCAAGGAGCCGATCGATATCGCAGTGCCATTCACCGTCGGCATGTGGGATAAGACCCCGCCCGTGGAAGTCTCACTGGTCAAGGGCCAGAATATCCTCCGCTTCTCGCGCGTCGATCCACTCAAAGGATTGTCGATCAGGGATTTCACCCTGACACCGGTGAAATAAGCTCCCCGATCATTCCCTCGCCAGATGGCCCGGGCATCCTGTCCGGCGCCTCTAAAAAAGGAAATTGTGCAGGTTCCCAGAACACCTCGGAGCCTGGAGATTACCTGCTATCGGAAACACGACCACCACAGTCACCGGATCGCCACACCGCAACCCGCAAAATACCTGCCAAATCCTGAAATCGTGTGGCCGCAAATGTTGCGGCAAACCAGCAGGTAGCGTTAGCTACACAGGCAAATCGCGAAGCGCATGCCGGTTGGCCGAAGGCAATTTTCAACCGCCACACCCAATACCTAAAAAAGAGGCTTGGCGGTTATAAACCGCCGCCACGATGCCATCATAGTGGCTACGATATTTCTCAAAGTGCTGTAATGCTGATCCATTGGATGACACCGACGAAATATTGTTGCGTATCCGAAAGAGATCAACAATCGAAGGCTCCACTTCACGAATTGATACTACGGCGGAGTGATGCTATTGCGAATGGCGGCCAGTGATTCGTCAGGGAATGAGGAACGGAATTCTCCGGCGGTGATGTTCCGGGAGGAGATGATTCTAACGGTTTCTCCGAGCATCAGCGCCACACGGTGTTCTCGGATATTGAGGAAATCCTCGGTGACGATATCCGCCTCGTGCAGTTGGTTCAGCAACTCCGCGCGGCAGGCTGCAAGCTGCTGATCGGCCTGGTTCCGGAGTGCCGCCGCCCTGTTCTGGGAGTCACGCGCGGCATCCTTCTGGATGGTGCCGAAAGCATTCGGTTTGAGCCATTGTGTTGCGCGTCGCTCGTGTTCGGTGGCCTTTACGGCGGCCGCGTTGGATGCAACAATTTGTTTGGATAGCTGGAGCTCGGCGAGAAAGAGGTTCTTAATGACCTTATGGAGGCGTTCCGTCCGGACTTTCATGGCTCCGTTTTGGCGGGAGGCGAGAATTGCGAGGTGCTCCAGGGCGATACGGGCGCCCTCGATGTCGTAGCTCAGGAGCGGCCAGAGAGCGTTGCTTAATTCGGTATGCTCTGTTGGCGGGCGTTTCCGGGCTTGCTCCTCGGTCACCCAATTGCCGTGCACCAGTACCAGTCCCTTAACCTTCTGGGCCTCATCGAAAACGAGTTGCTCGATCTCATGTTGCCTCTGCATCTCCGCTTCGTTTTTCCGGATTTCAAGAACTTTGGCGAGTTCAACGCGAGTCACCCAATCACCCTCGAAGCGCAATTCGCCGGCATCAAAGCAGGCAATATGGCCGGACAGCACCGCGATGCGCGACTCCAAATACGGGGCGCTCAGCGGATAGCGTTTTGAGAATTTCCTCATTTCCGCCAGCGACTCGCGTAAATCCGCAAGGTCTTTCTCCTCCATGATCGTCGCCGGCATCTGGTCCGGAACTTCGATATAATTCACCAATTTGGATTTCAGGACGTCGATATTGCGGTTGCCGCTGATGATCCGCAAATAGGGGCCACTGGAGTAGATGATCTGCCGGTAGGCCACCGGCTTCGCCGTGCTGTCGCGATGGAACGTCTGTTCCTTCAAAATCGCCACGCCCGCAGCCCGGACCTCACAGGGAACCAAGGCGACCGTCAGCACAAATGCCACGCATGAGGCAAGGAGGCTCCGGAATGGTTTCGATTTTCTCATGCAGGTGCAACCGATTGCCAAATACCATTGCCATAACAACTATGCGGAATCAAGGTTGGATTTCGACTCCAATAGAGACCGCATCCGCCTTGGGCACGGTAAGGGCGATGGACCTGAAACCCTTGTTCTGGTTCTCGGCAGCGGTGGGTGATTTCGCGTCGGTGATGGACCAGGTGCCGGTATTGGAAATCCGGCGCAGCGTGATGCTGTGGTTTTTTTTGGTCAGGATCACATCGTTTCCACGGATCTCGGTTTGGGCATCGGTGAAGGCGCGCCAGACGACCGGACCGGCAGGGGCGTTGATTTCATCGTTGAGGCGCACGACTCCAGTGGTGGCATCGAACGTAGATGAGCGAACCACCTTGGAGGCGACTCCATGATAAGCGCCACTGAGATCGAACGACGCGCCGGGTGTTGGCCCGGTGAGGCAGGAGGAAAGGAGCGGACAGGGTTTTGCGTCCTTGGTTTGCAGACTACCGTTGATTTCCAGCGTGTTGTGAGAGCGGTTCTGCATGCGATAGTAATCCCAACGGTTTTTGCCAAAATATCCGGGCATATTGTAATTATCCGATCCGAGATCGTAAATCCAACGCTCGCCATGGATGTCATAGACGAAAGATCCGACATCCATGTGGCCGTGACTGGCGGCCGCAGTCCCACCTTTGATGGCAAACCAAGCGGCTTTGGGGTCCCAAGAATTCCGGAAAATTGCCACCGATTGCTCTCCATGAAACGCGGCGGCATTCGGGAGCGACACTTCCCCGGGATCGGCGGGCAACCAAAGAAGGGAAAGCACAGAAACGCGCTCGCCCCGCGAACCACCCTTGGACTCGGCAAGGGATCGGGCAAACAGATTGCGGACATGGCGGGCCTGCACCTTGTCGCCAAAATGAGAGGCGATCCAACATTGGGCAGGGCTGGGGGATTCGACGTGGGCATTGGCATCGGCGAAATTGAAGTTGAGGCGCGTGGGGCTGGTAAGGTGCATGATCGCAGCACCGGCTTGGCGCAGGATGGGCGCTTCCTCGACTTTAACGCCCAAAGGTTGGCAGGCGGCGAGTAGCATGGTGTGATAATCGGTGCCGTAGTGCCAGTAACCAGGCCCTTCAGGATACATACCATCCGGTTGGTAGAATGCATCACAGCGATTTACAAGTGAGAGTCCGGCGGCAAAGAGGTTTTCGGAAAGACCCTCGTCATGGCCGGCGACGGCGGCGGCGGCCAGTGAGACACCGGATCCGCAGACTTGCGACCAATTGTTGCGGGGCTTATTCGCCCACCACTGGGGTTTGCCGCCGTAGGCGTCCTTGCTGGGTTTGAGTGCTTTGTCGATGATGGCGCGCTCACACATCGTCCGCTGTGCCGCTGTGAGTGTGGGGTAGAGCCAATCGTAACCGATGGCGACGGCGGCTGCCATCTCGGCTGTATCGAGGTAATGGCTGGTATTCCAATTCTTGAGCGCACATGCAGCTTCCATCTCGGCGATCACCCGGAGCCGGTAGGGTTCACCACCTTCGATCCGCCAAGCCCAGGCGCACTGGGTGATGTTGTGGAGCGCCAGGCGGGACTCGGCTAACAGGCGCTTGCCATCGGGAATTTCATAACGGCAGGTCCTTGCATTGAGGATCCGGCCGGCCTCGGCGAGGATGGATTGGTGGAGTTGCGCCGCAAGCGGATCCTTGCGGAGGGTTTCGCGCAGTGCCGGCTCGGCGGATGTCGGCAACCACACTCTCGGATGCGGTATATCCGAGAGAGAGGCGTGAGCAAGACACGCCACCGAAAGCCAGACAGTCAGGGATTTCCACATGACTGAAATACCG
>CAIVKO010000161.1 GCA_903906515.1 Akkermansiaceae bacterium | reverse complement strand
CGGCACTCTCGGTGGATCAATCGATGGCAAACACCTCGATTTCACGCCGCGCGTTCGGGAGTCCGTCTGGCTGGTCTCAAGTTACAAACCCACTGCGATGATGGACCTATCCGACGGACTGGCCAAAGACCTTCCACGCCTCGCGAAAGCCTCCGCCTGCGGGTTCATTCTGGACCGGGCCGCACTGCCACTTCATGCCGGTTGCTCCGTGGAACAGGCTCTCGGTGATGGCGAGGATTTTGAATTGCTCATCGCCTTGGACGCGGACCGTGTGCCCGATCTGCTAGAAGCATGGTCCACAGAATTTCCAGACCTTCCACTCACCGTCATCGGCAAACTCGTGGAACCCGGCAAAGGCGAATCACTAAGCGGTGGGTGGGATCATTTTACTTGTTCTCTTCTGTGGGAGGAACCGCGATCGGCGGAGTGACTGCCTCGATGGGCTTCGTGGTGACGCTATTGCCGGGTGGCGGAGAGATGAAACCACCCGGAAGTTTCTGGAGTGATCCATTGGAGGCTCCTCCTGCGGGTGGCGGAGTGGCCTTGGCGATGAGTTGGGCACGCTCCTTGAGCAGGGCATCCACGCTGGTCTTGCCGATTTCAAAAGTGCGTCCGGCGAGGGCTTTTTCCGTGGTGAGTTTTTCTGTGAGCGTTTTGAGTCGCTCGGCAAAGGCGGTGTCCTTGGTCTTGGCGTCTTCAGATTTTTCGTCTTTCTCCTTCTTGCGCTCCTTGGGAAGCTCGGCGGTGACTGTCACCGTTAGAAGCATCTTGTCCGTGGAGGACGAGGCCGGATTCGATGGATCCGGAGCAGGCGGCGGAGTGGTTCCAGCCTTGGCGGGTGTGAGGGTGACGGTGTAAACAAATCCCTCGAAAGTCTCGATGACCGCAGTGCGTTTGCCCGCGGGATCCGCGCGTTCGGCGATCTTGTCCGCAGTCACAACGTCGTCAAAACGCGCGTAGGAAAACAAACTCTTGAGCGGCGTGGCGGCGGTGGTGTCCAGCACCTCGGTGGCAGCGGCATTTTCAAGTTTGAACTCGGCTTCTTCCGAATCGCGGCTGATCTTCCATGCCGGATCATCCTTGCCAACTTGGCTGAGGGTGATGGATTTGATTTTCTCCGGACTGATGAATCCATCGGCAAGCCAACGAGCGGGTTCCGCGCTAACGGAAGTAAACATTTCCTTGCTGGCGTAGAAGCCCGATTCATCCGCATGATTGCGAATATATCTTCCCACCGCCATGCTACCGCCCATGGGCGATTCATCGGCACCATTTTCGATATTCTTACCGAGGGAAACCTTGGCGATTTCCTTGCCGCCAGCATCCTTGAAGATCGCTGTTAGCCCACGATCCGCAACCTTGGTCGCAGATTCGTCCATGCCGAAACGCGGCGCAAAGGACGGACCCGCCTCCATGCCGCGCGTCACCTTCAACTCACCGAGCGCGCGGAGGAAGTCGTAAACATAGGAAACATTGGCCGGATAGGCGTCGCGTTGGGAAACCGTCCATTTACCGTCCTTCTTGACGAGGGTCACAGCACCGCCCGCCCCCTGGATGTCAATATGGGCAACATCGGATCCAGGGAACGACTCGAAAAGCAATTCACCCGGCGCACGATGGGTCGCACTGCGGCGCGTATCCTTTTGGGTGAGTTTCACGGCGGTCACGGCGGCACCGAGCGCGATGGCGATGATCCAGAGTATGATAACCTGACGTTTGTTCATGTGAGGAATAATTTGAGATTTGAAATTTGAAATTACCTGGCGCGGGTTGCGCGGCGGCGTTGGATGAATAATGAGAGACCGAAGATAATCACGATGAGCGGCATGGCCGCCACGTTGAGCAAGGTGATCCTGCCGCCCAACTGGTCTTTCTGACGGCGCAAGTCCTTTTCCTGTTCGCGGATGAGTTTGTTATATTCGGTGGCTTCCTTGCGCAGTTTGGCGATCTCAGTCTCCTGGGCGGCGGACAGCTTGTATTCGGTACCGCGCGATTTAACCGCCTGGAGGTCGTTGAGTTTTTGCTGGGCGACCTTTTGTTTTTCTTTGAATTCCTCGATCTTGATACCGACCTTCTTATTGAAATCGGATTCCATTGTCTGCACCACGGTGAACGGACGGCGGATCGCGGAGCGCGAGCGCGAACCAATCAGGTGTTTGGAACCGACGGCCTGATCCATCAGATTGAAAAGCAACGAGGCGTTAGCGCGGGGCGTGGCCATCTGCATACCACCGAGGTTCTGGACGTTGTATGCGATGGGATCGTAAAAGGCGTCCACATCGGCGATGAGGAAGACGTTTCCGGGAGAGGTCGACTCCTTGAGCCATGAGGGTTTGGGTTCATCCTTTTTTTCTTCCTTCTTTTCTCCCGGCGGCGAGTCCTGGGCCTTCGGTTTGCCGTTGGGGAAAGCGGATTTGAAATTGCCATTCAAGTGGGTGATGAGATCGTATGAAGTTCCAGCGGAGCGGAAAGTGGTGGCAAGCGTCGGGTCCATCCGCGACGCACGCATGGAATCCACAAATCCCGCGCCGGTGGAGGATTTGATCAGGGTGTTAGCCGCGACTCCCCCGCCACCGGTCTTGGTGAAACCACCGGGCATGTAGAAAATGGCGGATTCCAGATCCTTGGTGATCACGTTGTCCTGCTGGGGCATCAGGCTTTTCGGCACAGTGAGCACGCTGATGTTGCTCTGATCCCTAGCGACTTGCGTCGCGAGCGAGGGGTCCGCCAGAACCTTGGTGGATTCAAAGGTCACTCCCCATGCGGGAAGCAGCGTAGGCAGGGTAGAAGACGTCGGCGTGCCTTGCTGACCCATCATCGGATTTCCTCCACCCATCGCTTCCGCAGCCTTGGAGAATGCGTCCAAACAGGCAACCACGGTGCCACCGTTGAGCAGGTATTGATCAATGGCAAACTCCGTTTCCGGGGTGATCTCCGCCGGGTGGAAGACAAACAACACCTTGATCTGCTTGGGATCAATGACGCTGCCTGCCATTGCAATATCGACAATCTCGAAGGACTGCTTGAGCTGCTGATAGAACATCCACGGCGGAGTGGGCCGCTGGCCGGGCATCATCGCAGGCGCACCCTTGAGATTGAGGGCGGACATGATGCCGATTTTCGGTTTCGAGGGAGTGCTGACCTCGGCGATGGCTTTGGAAAGGTGGTATTCCAGCATCGTTTCCTGGCTCGGATCCAGGAAGGGGATCACACTGGTGCGATCAAGACAGGAAATGGCCATGCCGAAGTAGAGGTTCTGGTCATCCATGCGCTGGCCGTTGATACCATCGAGATTCGCGGAATCCTCGGCATCGGTGTCGGGCTCGGGATCGAGATTTTCCACACGGAGATTGCCTTTGGAAAGCGAGGCATACTCTTTAATCAGGTCATCCACACGGCGCATGTGGAGCTTGAGCTGCTCCGGCATGTAGTCGGTATTGCGGGTAGCATAGTAACGGACGACCACCGGCGTATCCAATTCACCGAGGATGGCACGGGTGCCTTCCGAAAGCGTGTGGATTTGTTTTTCGGTGAAGTCCGCACCGCGATTGCCGAGCGGGGTGAGCGAGACAAGCCAGTTAGCGAGGACGGCGATGATAACGAGTGCGGCGACTCCAAGCGCCGCGCGGGTGACGGGGTGGGTGATTTTCATGGGTAATAACTAAAATTTGAAATTTGAAATTTGAAATCCGCCTTAGGATCGTTTGGCGGATAGGATGGCGCTGGTCCCTAGCAGGCAAACCATGATGAAGGATGAAAACCAAACGAGGTCCTGTAGGCGGAACAATCCCTGATTGAGCGAACGGAAGTGGTCCCAGACGCCGAAGGAAAGCACCGCTTCCACCGCCGTGGGAGAGACGGCCTTGCCGAGTTCGCGGGTG
This sequence comes from Akkermansiaceae bacterium, assembly GCA_903906515.1. Lineage (GTDB taxonomy): Bacteria > Verrucomicrobiota > Verrucomicrobiia > Verrucomicrobiales > Akkermansiaceae > Luteolibacter. The sequence goes on along the minus strand of CAIVKO010000161.1, from coordinate 437 downwards.
AAGTCATCGTATCCGCAAAGGACCATGCCCACGCAAATGACCACCGAAACGATGAGGCAGACCACCTGGTCGCGCGTGCAGGCCGATATCAGCATGGTAATGGCGAGGAATGTGCAGCAGACGAGGAAACTGCCGATGTAACCCGCAAGGATGGCACCGTTGTCGGGATCGCCGAGGTAATTGACGGTCAGCAGGATCGGGAACGTGAGCAGCAGTGCCGCAAGCCAGACGGTGGCGGCGGCAAGGTATTTGCCGATGATGGCGCTCCAGGTCGAAAGCGGGAATGTCCCAAGCAATTCGATGGTGCCGGTGCGTTGTTCATCCGACCAAAGTTTCATGCCCACCGCAGGCGAGAGCAGCATGAAAATCCATGGATGCCAGAAAAAGAACGTCCACTCCAGCGAGGCGTCGCCCACGCGCATGAAGTTGCCGAAACT
>CAIVKO010000160.1 GCA_903906515.1 Akkermansiaceae bacterium | reverse complement strand
CCGAGGCGATGGGATCAGGCGACTTTTCCGGAAGAATTACGGTTAGTTTAACGCCATCCATGGTTACGGTCAGCGGTGATTTGCTAGAATCCGCCAACATATAAGCCTTGGTGACCGCGCCCAGCTTGCCTTTGGTGTCGATGGTGAAGGATGCACCGGGCCATTTCAAATATACTCATCCACCTTGGTGTGAAACATGGCGAATCCCTCGTGATGTTTGGCCGTGATAACGATGTATTTCATCCCGGCGTCCTTGACGATTTTCACCCACTCGTCGGCGTTGAACTTGACCGGGTTGAACTGCGGCGCGAAGGCGGCATAGTCGGCAGTCGGGATTTTGGCATTGTGCATGATCCACTCACCGAAGCCCCCAATTTTCTTGTTCTGATAATACCCACCAGGGACAGAGTAGAGCCCCCAATGGATGAACATGCCGAACTTTGCTTCGCGCCACCACGCCATGCGGGCGTCCTTGTGTTCCTTGGTTTCGTTGGATGCGGGCGGCGCAGCGGCGGCGTGGGCCACAGTCATGGGTGCCAGCAGCAGGGCGGCGACGAGTGAGTGGGTTATGTTTTTCATATTTGATTAAGGTTGCTGGGTCTGGGACTCGTCGACTGGCGTTATCATCATTCCGCTAGATACAACTGTAATTCCGCCACGCCGGGTGAACCATTGTCGCATTCCATCGTCAGCCGAAACTTTTGTGCGTTTACCGGAGTGATGGTTTGCTTGATTCCGTGACCACTGGTTTTGGCTTCAGCGAGCATCTTCCATTCGCCGTCAACGAATGCCTCCAGCTTGAACTTCTGTTTCATGCGCGGCCAAGTATCTGGTTCGTCCAGGCCGAATGCCCCAATCGTGGTCGCTTGTTTCAGTTCCAATTCCAGCCACGCGGATTTCGCCTCCAGCGGTGCGCGCCAGCGTTTTTCGCCCGTGCCATCAATGGCATTTTCCGGGCCGTTGCCGGGGATGGACGCCGAAGCCGTTGCTTTCGCGCCCGCCGTCGGCAATGGTTCAGTGACCGGCTCGCCATCAAATCGCAACGCTATGACCGACGCCGCTGCGTCGGGGGCATTGGCCGGAACATCGATGACGACCTTGCCATCCAAATTTTTCACGGCCAGATTTTCGCCAGTTGCCAGGAGTTTGGCCGATTGCACTTTGTTGCCGAGTGGCACGCGCAACTTGCCGTCCTGCGGCCAATCGAAGACGTGCAAATATAGCATGTTGCCTTTACGGGTCGCGGTGCCCCAGGCGAGATACGGAAACGGTCCGCGCTGAGTGCCATAGATGGATTCACCGTTCACACGCAGCCATTTGCCGACTGCCTGCAAACGCTCCACGCAGGCCGGTGGAAATTCGCCGTCGCTGGTCGGGCCGACGTTGAGCAGGAAGTTGCCGCCCTTCGCGCAGATGTCCGCGAGTTTGCGAATGAGGTCGGTGGATGATTTCCAATTCTGGTCGTAGGCGTTGTAGCCCCAATGACCGTTGAGCGTCATGCACGTTTCCCAATCACCGGGATAGCCGGTGACCGGCACGTATCCTTCCGGCGTGCCCGTATCGCCACGGAAGCCGCCACCGAGCCGGTTGTTCATGATGATTCCTGGGCGCAGCTTCGTCAGCGCCGCTAGCGGCGCGGCACGTTGCGGGGTCATTTGAATTGGCGTGTCCCACCAGAGGATGTCAATTGGGTAGCGTGTAAGTATTTCCTTCACCTGTGGCACTGCGACATTTTTTAGATACTCATCGAAGCTGCCTTTGTGGGCATCATCCCAACCGTCGCCTTCATTGAAACCCTTTTTTGCGCCGCCGGGATTATTCCAATCCTGCGACTGGGAATAGTAGAAACCAATTTTCAATCCCTCCGCCTTGGCAGCATTTACGAGCGGGCCGAGCAGATCTTTTTTGTAAGGTGTGGCATCGGCGATGTTCCACTTGCTGGCGGCGGACGGATACAATGCGAAACCATCGTGATGCTTCGAGGTGATGACTATGTATTTCATGCCCGCATCCTTCGCGGTCTTCACCCATAGTTGCGGGTCATACTTCACTGGGTTGAACTGCTCGGCGAACTCGTGATATTTCTCCACGGGAATCTTCGCCGAGTGCATGATCCATTCGCCATAAGTCGTATTAGTGCCGTATTTGCCGGCGGGGACGGAATAAATTCCCCAGTGAATGAATAAACCGAACTTCGCCTCGTGCCACCATGCCATTCGCGCGTCGCGTTGGGCGGGTGTCTCCTTCACTGCCTCCAGACTCGAGCCGCTGGCTTCGACAGCCACGCCTTCGGTAGTCCCGGAATTGGTGGCGTTGGTAGCGGCAAAAGTCGGACTCAGGTTAACCGCCAGCAAGGCGGCCATGATGTTTGATTTCATAGTGATTTTCTGTTTTAATTTGCTGCGGGTGATTTTAGCTGAGAATTAACTTCAAGGTTTCGTTGGCGGCGATTTCAACCGGTTGGTTCAAGGTGATCAAAGCACGCCGACCGTCACGAGTCAGCTTGGCCGGCGCAGACTTGCCAGCAAGCACGACTTGAACTGAACCTGCCGCCGCGTTTTCCAGCGTGATGGTTTTCAATTTCAACTTGCCCCAGCGCATGGTGATTGTGGCTGTTAGTTTGCCGTTTTCGATCTTCTGGTTATAGCTGCCCCAGCCTTCGGCCGCGGTAAATGCACATTTGAAATTATCCGGTGTTAGTTTTGGCGCGAAGCCGATGTGTTGTTGTGGTCCGCTATATTCGAATCCGCAGGCCGCGAGATACACCCCATAACTCGCCATGCTGCGGGCATAGTGATCACCGCATTCGATTTCATTCCACGGATTGCGGCGCGACGCGTGGTAGCGGTCATGCACCGCGCGTTCGATCGCCAGACCTTCCATCACCATGCCTTCCCAAATCATGTGACTGGCGACCTGATGCTCAAAGCCGTTCATGCACTCGTTGAAGTAACCCGCCAGGTCGCGCCGCTTGTTGCCCACGCCGCACGCATTCAGAAAATCCCAATCCTTGCGCGGGAAGGTGCACATCAGCAATCCGGCCTCACCGGGCATCGCATACCAGCGGCCCGAACCCATTTTGTTGTGATAGTCGCCGGCATCCGGGGAGAAGTTATATTTCCACAGTGATTTCAAAGCGGACAATGTTTCCTTCTGCGGCAACACGCGCGGCAGGCCGACCTGCATCGCCCAACTCTGGCCGAATACCTGGTCAATTTCGCAACCCGTGCCGGAGTTGATCGTCTTCAACTTCTTCTCGTCCACCTTGTTGATGAAGTATTCGCCGTCGAAAAGTTGTTCGACCAGGTTTTTGCGTCCCACTTCAAGGATTCCACGGCACTGGCGGGCAAATTCCGCGTCGCCAACTTCATCCGCCATTTGCGCCGCCGCAAGCAACGCCGCGAGATACAATCCACTCAGCCACGACACCTTGCCATACCAGTCGGCGTCGAGCGTGTTGGCTTGGCTGCCTTCGACCAGTCCGTCGTTGTTGGCGTCCTTGGCAATGAGCCATTGCGTGGCGAGTTTGATCTTCGGCCAGTTGCGTTTGAGAAATTGCGCGTCCGCCGTCATCTGGTGTTCGCGCAGCGCCCGCAGAATGGTTCCCGCCTGACCGTCCACGGCGGGCTTTTTCTCGAACTCGGCGCGAAAATCAATCGCACCGTCACGTTGCTGTGCCAATCCGAAATCCACGCGCTCACGGGTGTCGCGTTCCAACTCCGGGAACAAGCGCGCCGCCGCATGGGCGTAATGATAAACATGGCTGCAAGTTCCGGCGCAGCAGCCCACACCCTCCCAACCGTAGAATCGACCGTTCGCAAAACGATAACAGGTCGAGGTTGCCAGAATGGAGGTGTTAAGCATCGTCCGATCAAGAAACCACAACGGCAGCGTCGAGTCATACCAGGTGTCGCGCCACAATTTGGTCTGCGTCGCGAGCCGGGCGAAATTCTCGGCGATGTATTGCACGACGGCCTGCGCGCCAGAAAACTTGGTGGCATAATAGCGCCCGGCATCTACCAACGGCCCGACCCGCGAATCTGTCGCCGGATTCCAGCCCCCCTTGCCACCCAGCGAAAGATTCGGGAAATGCCAGGCGATCACAAACGTCACCGTGGCCGATGCGCCGGGCGCGAGTTTGAATTTACGGCTTAACAAGCCAGTCAATTTTTGGGTGAACGGCGCGGTGGCATCGGGGCTGGCTTGATCCGCCGGATCACCCAGCAAGGCCAGTGCCATCGTGCCGAAATCCCTCAGTTCTTTGAGCGGGCTATTAACCTTGCCTTGGTTGGCCTCAGGCACCACCGGGTTGTCCGTTGAATTCTCTGCTGAGAATAACAATTGGGTGAAATTCTTTTCCCGAATAACACGATTGCGCAAAACGCCAGCTTGTTTGCGATTGTTGATACAGACGGCATTTTCCAATTCACCGGCCAGTGTCGCCTCGACCGGCAGCGCCGATGAATTATGCACGGTGAATTGCATGATCGTGGCAGGCAGACTGGAATCGTCGGTCTGCAGTGGCACAAATGGTGAAAACGCCTCCAGTTTCACCGTCACCGGCACGGCGGAGTCAGCGTATTCCACCATGCCGATGGGATATTCGCCGCGAAAACTCACATTCGCAAAGCCGTCACGATCAAGCGCGTATGTCTTACTGCCAATTTGAAGCGTAAATTTTTGTGCCAGCCGTGAAACAGGCGTCAGCGGCTTGGCATAGTGAGGACCGGTCGTTCCGCTATTCATCACTTCGTTGAAGATATCCCAATGCCACAGCCGGCCGTCGCCGCCGAGATACAACTGCCCCGCACCAATGCCGCCGACTGGCATACCGACATATTTAAGTTCCTGGCCGCGCAGAACTTCCGGCGTGCCGCGTGCAAACAGCGCTTTAAGCCAATCTGCAGACAATTTTTTATCGGCAGGGACAAGATGCTCGAAATCCTCGCGGGTGAACGGGCCGGCCATAGCCTGAAAACGGGTAAACAGCAGACCAAGCGTAGCCGACGCTGAATTAGTTAGAAGATTGCGTCGTGTGATCATGGGTATTGATGGTCATTAATTTTCATTTTGATACAACGAAGCCGTCGATAGCCACATAATCCTTACTTGTGTTCACAATCTTGATCGTGTGTTGGCCGGCAGACAAGCCCCGCACGCTGAACACCCTGATTTGAGCGATGCGTGGAAAATCCTCCATCTTGAGATTCAAACTGCCACGCGGCTTGCCATCGATAAACACCTCGATGATGCCTTGATCCTTGAACTTTTCAGACAACAACTCAATGCCAGTGCCAGTGAACGAAAATTCCGCAGAGTCGCCAGGAGTATTCGAATAGTGCACATCGTCATTGTAATCACTGTAGCCGCGTTTGGCGGCAGCCGTCCATTGGCCGGTGTAGCGGATGGCGGGATTGTCGTCGTTTACAATCGTGGTGGGCGGCAGTGCTTTGGTTTTGACGATGAGAGGAATGCGCCAGTTTTTGTAGAGTCCGTTTTTCACATCCGGGAACGGACAACCGGATGTATAGAGATCAACCTTCACATCGTCACCCTGTTGTATCTGATACTTGGCACAGAGGTTCGGGCCATACATGTGCTGGCCTTTACCGAGAAACTGATCGTCGAACGAAGAAATGCAGGTCCACGGGCCCCATGGATGGGCGGCTTCGTAGAAATCGTAAACCACCCGCTCCGGCTCAAACCACTTCTTCAAGGTTGGCGTGACATACCAGGAGACCAGCAGGTAACGATTCAATGCCGGGATGAACGCCGGGGATGTCCAGCCGAGTTTGGCAGGCTTTGTTAGAACAGGTTGCGCCTTTGCCAAATCATTCGTCCAGGAACTCTCCACTCCGCCATCGCCGCCGCTTAAATACTGCCAGTCGGCGGCATTGAGTTTTGGCAGGTCTGTCCGGCGAATCCGCGCGACGATGAAATCATCTCCTCCGTTCCAGAATCCGTTGTTAGATAGCGCATAGACAAATTGGTCGGCATTGTCGCGTTTAACCTGGCCGCCGTTTTTGCCGTAATGAATGAACCCCGGCCCGCCAAACCGCGTACCCGGCCACATCGGGGTCGCGTAATTTTCCTGAGCACTGCGCGTCCAAGTCCGGCCCCTGTCGGTCGATTTGATCAGGCTGGCGTTGAACGCGGTCTGCCGCATTAACGGGTCCTTCGACTTGTCTCCGTAGATGTTGCGCACGACGAACGCATAGAACACACCGTCAATGCATTCCTGGCCGGTGGCCTTCCAGGTTGCTCCGTCGGGCCCCGTCTGGTTGGCCTTGCCATAATCCATGGCGTTAATCAGCTCGCCATTCAGATTCTGCAGGTCGGGCCCGGTCAGCTTGTTAAAGCACAAATTCCGCACACTCCGCGCATTCTTGCCGAAGCCGCGCCCGTCGCAGCTAAAATGGTATAGATTGTCATCGTCCGCCCAGAACGGATCAGCCGAATCACCCGCCATGTCATTCCACTTCTGGATATTGTTGAGGTCTGGAATAACTGCGGCAATCGGTGTGGTTGCCGGTTCCGAGCCAACGGCCAGAGCCGGATTGAGCCACCCGCACATGGCGATAACCGCGAAGGTGAGGGAGTGCAGTTTATTCATGGGTTGCATTGGAGGTTGGTGTCGTTTTAATTTCTTCGGGCATGGCTCCGCTGCGCGTCGTGACCGGCAGCGAGGTGCTGCGGATGTCCACGGCCTGGAGGTTGACGGCTTTGGTCGTGGCACCTTCCGCCGCGAGGTAGGCGGCCGCGAATGGATTGCCCGCGCCTTGCCGCACGTTGATCCGTTGCGAATCTAACAGCAATACGGAGGCTGCGGCCACGGGCTCACCGCTGACGCCGCTGATGTTGAGATCATCGAGCGTCACGTCGCTGGATTGATTGAGAAAGACCGCCGCGCGGGCGTCCGGCGCGAGGATTTTGAATTCCACATGGGTCAGCCGCAGATTGCGGACGTGGCGCGCATAAAGCGCCGAGGCAGGCGCGATGCCGAAGGTGGTTTTGTGATCGGTCCAGTAGCCGTCTTTCAGCGGATCGATCTTATCCATATCTGTCAGTTCTCGGCGCTCCGCCTGTTCCTTGGTGCCGCCACCGGGAAAGGTAAATTGCACATTGTTCAAAGTAATATTTTCGATATCGGCGCCGGGATACCCTTGGAAAAACATCACGCTGTTGCTGTCCGGACACTTGGGTTTGCGCATGGTTGCCGAGCCTTTGATATTGCTGAATGTCAGGTCGTGGATTTTCCCGACCGGCATTTGCGGGCGACGATTGGTCACCGCACCGACCTCATAGAACGTGCCGAGGAATATCAGGATCGGGCAGGTCACATTGTTCATGGTGATATCCGTGAATTTGCAATCACTGATGGTGCCACCCTCATACATGCCGATTTTGATACCGCCCAGGTTGCAGGTGCCGAACTTGCAATTCGAAACGGTGACGCCCTGGATGTCGCCATAGGACAGCGGCCCAAGCCGGACCGCCGCGCAGCTTGACTGCATGGTGCAATCCGTGATCGTGATGTTGCGGCTGGGCTGGTTGTGACTGGCCAGAACAACCACGCTGTCATCGCCGGTGACGAAACGGCAACCGGTCACCAGGGCGTTTTCACAGCTTTCAAAGTCCACCCCGTCCTGGTTTTTGTTAGGAACATCCAGGTCCTTGAGGGTGATGTTTTTGCTGCGGACAAAATGGAGGCACCACGAACACGAATTATAGAATTTAAGCGATTCAAAGTGAATGTTTTCGCAACCATCGAAGCGCACCAACATCGGGCGGGCGGATTTTTCACGGCCTTTTGCGTTGGGCGCAGGCACGGATTTCACGCCGCGCGGGAAGCCGCCATTGATGGACCCCTTGCCGCTCAGGGTGATATTTTTAGCGTCCTTGGCATAGATCAGGCACTTATCCAGATCCTCGGGATAATACGGGGAAATACCCGTGTCCGATCCATATTCGGCGAGGCTGGTGGTGCCGATGATTTCCGCCCCGGCCGCGACATTTAGGTCGATGTTGCTTTTGAGATAGATGGTTCCGATCAGATAGTTGCCTCCGGCCGGGAAACTCACTGTGCCGCCGCCCTTGGCGGCACAATCATCAATCGCCCGCTGGATCGCGGCGGTGTCCAACGTCACCCCGTCCCCAACCGCGCCGAAGGTTTTCACATTATATATCCCAGGCGGCACCACAGGCGCCTCGGCGGCGTGTAACAACAAGGTCGATTGCGTGGCAAGCGCACCAAGGGCGAGGATGACGAAGGATGATTTAATGTTCATTAAATAGAGAAACTCCAAGTATTCACGGAAGGGCTCAGCCCACCAGTCGGTAAAACTACCGATCCTAGGACGCACGCTCCAAGCGGAGCATTCTACCGCCCTTGCTGGCGATGTCTATCAGGTTCTGGAGCAGGCGCGCGGTGGTTTTGAAGTGTGTATCGTTGGCTTTGAACCCCCAAGTGGCGTTGATCGTCATGCAGGTTTCCCAATCGCGACCGGGGTAACCCTGGGCGGGGATATGTTGTTCCGGGGTTTCGGTGTCACCCATGTAGCCGCCGCCGAGGCGGTTGTTCATGATGATGTTCGGATTGCATGCCAGGACGGTTTTGTAAATGCGCTCCGCGCGCTCCTTGGTAATCACTCCGCCCGGGATGTCCCACCAGATGATCGGGATCTCACCGTAGTTTGTTAGAATCTCCTTCACTTGCGGGATCACGATCTCATTTATATACTTCTCGGAATCCCCCTTGTGCGTGGGATCCCACTCCGACGGCCTGACCCCGCCACCGATGTGGTGCCAGTCGAGGTTTTGCGAATAATACAAGCCGAGCTTGATGCCCTGTTTGCGGCAGGCTTCGGCCAGTTCCTTGATCGGATCCCGTTTGAACGGGGTGGCGTCATAGATGTTGAAGCCCGAGGCTTGTGATTTGAACATGGCGAAGCCCTCGTGGTGCTTGGCCGTGATGACGATGTATTTCATTCCCGCGTCCTTGGCCACCTTGACCCATTCGTCGGCGTTGAACTTGACCGGGTTGAACTGCGGTGCGAAGGCCGCGTATTCGGCGATCGGGATCTTGCAATCGTTCATGATCCACTCGCCGTAGCGGTTGTTTTTGGAGACATCCTCGCCGTGATAGATCCCGCCGGGCACGGAGTAGAGCCCCCAGTGGATGAACATCCCGAAGCGCGCCTCACGGAACCACGCCATGCGCGCGTCCTTGTTGGCCTTGGTTTCTTCGCGGAAAATAGGGACCAGCTTATCCGCCGCGCGGGCCGGAGTGGCAAGAAGATTGGCGCAGACACAGGCTGCTGCCAGTGAGCGAAGGAGTGGTTGTTGCACCATGTATTTCATTTCATTTTCTGTTGTCTTATTTGGTTTCGTGAAAAACTATTTTGAGGATTCAAATGGGATCTGTCCGAGATCACGGCATCCGGATGTCTTTACCTCCGCATCAATTTGGGCCAGCCACGGGCGATCATCTGCTGCCGCCCGTCGCACCGTCACGTTGTCCAGCACAACCCCATCGGCATGCCGGATGAAAAACGCATAGCCCGGGGTGTTCCAAAACATGTTCGACTGTGGGTATGCATTCTCCTTTTCCGCCGGCACGCCGGGTATTCCTTTCATTCCGCCGGGCATTTCAAAAGAGCAGTCCTTGATCCTGATATTTTTGATCCGCGCCAGCGGAATGCCGGTGATGGAGCAAGATGGGCCGTTTTCGGGGTTTGTTTCGTAAGCGCGAACCCGCTCGATGGTGATTCCATCGATGGCACCTACTGGGTTGCGCCGTTGACTGAGTCGGATAAAGACGGGCTGACCGACATGGTGCATCTCGATATCCTGGACCAGGATGTCCGTGACAACCGACCCATCGACCGAAGCGATATTGAGGCCCGCGTATTTGGCATAGGAGATTTGGTTGTTGCGGATGACCACGTGAGACACCGGCCCAACCGTGGCGCTACCCAGCTTGATGGCGTTGGCCCGATAGCAATGGATACGGTTGTTCTCGATGAGGATGTTCTTAAGGCCACGGGGAAGGTCTGATTTGAGGCAGATGCTGTCGTCCTCCGAGCGCACGTCGCAGTTGCGGATGATCACGTCATGCGAGTCGCAGATGTCCATGCCGTCGAGATTGGCGCAATCCGCCGGGGCATCCACCTTCACGCCCTCAATAAGCAGGTGGTCGCACTCGCTGTAAATCTGCGTCCACATGCAGGGGTTGCGAAACGTGATGTTTTTGACCGTGACATTCTGACTGCGAAACACCCTCAGGAGCGAGGGTCGCGCAGCCTCAGTGCCGTTCTTCCGGATTTCTGCCGGCATATTCATCACCTTGCACTGGCCATCCATCTCGCCCTCACCATCGATGGTGAGACCGTCGGCGTTGACCGCGTAAAGCAGGCTTCGGCAGAGCGCCTTGCTCGCTCGATTATCCGGAAGTTCGACAGGGTAGTCCTCAATCTTCGGGCTCCCCAGCAGCACCGCTCCCTTCTGAAAATAAAGAGTCATTCTCCCCCGCAGTTTGAGGGGTTTGGTGAGAAATCTCCCGGGAGTGAGCACGACACTACCTCCGGTGCCGGCACAAGCATCAATCGCTTTCTGGAGCGCTGCCGTATCGTAGATGACACCATCCGCCTTTGCACCATACATCACGGGGTTAAAGTGCGGTTTCGGCGGCCTTACTAACTGCGTAGTAGTCACACCCTTCGGTGGTGCCACCACACGCAGGTCGATACTGGCAGCGCAAAGTGTCAACGGGGCGAGCAGCAGGACGATGGGGAATGTAAGGGTATGTTTTATGGTTGTTACTTTCGTTTTCACCGGACACCGACTGCTGTTTCCAAGACCAGCACCGAGGCGATGGGATCAGGCGACTTTTCCGGAAGAATTACGGTTAGTTTAACGCCATCCATGGTTACGGTCAGCGGTGATTTGCTAGAATCCGCCAACATATAAGCCTTGGTGACCGCGCCCAGCTTGCCTTTG
>CAIVKO010000159.1 GCA_903906515.1 Akkermansiaceae bacterium | reverse complement strand
GCCGTCACGTGGTGGACCATTGCGCGCGGTTTTTTGAACAGGAGTGGGTTGCGATGCGGGGCGTGTTTCGGCTTGGATCGGCAGGGCGACACGGAAGCCCAAATGATAATATGGATGGGCTGGATCCTGCGGGCCACGGTAGTAGGAGGGATTGCGGTTCGACACACGGCCGTGGCCGTTCTCGCCATTGAACCAATTGCCTCCCCGCATGCCGCGATAGGCTTTTCCGTCGGGCATCACGCTTCCTTCGGCCGGTCCGGGTGGGTTCTCTGCCGGACTATAGGCATAGTAGCCGCGCTCATACCAATCGTTGATGAACTGCCAGACGTTGCCGGACATGTCATGCAGTCCGTAGCCATTGGTGCCGTCGGCGGTCTGCCAGGTTTCCTGTGCGCCCGGCCAGTTGAAGTCGGATTTTTTCTGAAGCTTGCCATTGAAAAACCCGACCGGAGTGGTCCATGGCAGTGGTCCGCTGCGGAACGGGTTTTTCGACTCCGGCCAATTCGCCTTGGCGGCATCGGCATCATCGCCCCATGGGAAATTGAAGTATGGATCCTGTTTGCCACCGCGCGCGGCGATCTCCCACTCCGCCTCGGTGGGCAGGCGGTATCCGCTCTTTTGGAAATCGCAGTTCCATGTTTTCAGATCATAACAAACCGGCATTTTCTGCCGGATGCTGAGCCAATTGCAGTAAGCCGCCGCGCCTTCCCAGCGGATGCATACGATCGGATGATTTTCCTTATTCTCTAACACCTGAAAGCGCTTGCCATCCCAGCCGATCCGGCTGTAGGGCGACATCTCGCGGGTTTCGAAGAGCAAGTCGCGGCCACCTGTGAGGAACACGCCACCGTTGCGGACTTCGAGTGCGCCGGTGCCGAGTGAGGAGTTGAGAAATGCACGGAATTGGGCGGTGGTCACCGTGTCGACGCCGATTTTGAAGCTGTCCACATGAACCTTGTGGATCGGTGTTTCATCGCCGCCATGCTTGGGATCGACAAACCCAAGGTGGTCGCCCATTTGGAATTCTCCGGCGGGTATCGTGGCGAGCACGGGGTCGGAAACAGGGGAGTCAGCGGCGATCAACGGTGCAGAGCAACCGATGATGCCTAACACGAGGAAGTGTAATTGGGTTTTCATGATGTTGTCAGGTTAGCGGGGACGAGTGGTTTCGACTTCGATCCTCCGGGATGGACCGTGGTGCGCCTCGTGATGGAAAAAATCCGGTGGTAGCGGCGTGGTGGAGGTGAGTTCAAGCGCGATGCTCGCAGGGCCGCTGCCGCCGCGCGGCAGGCCGTTGAGAACCATCCGGTGGATCTGGCCGGTGGCGGGATCGAACCATAGCTCGATTTCTTTTGGTCCGCCTTGGGCGGCGGAGTGACGCGAACCTCGCAAGCCTTTCAATGGCGTGGAGGAGGCGGGAACGGCTGGCGGCGTGAACCATTCCAGTTGATAGAAATTCCGCAGGTCTTCGAGCTGGGTGCGCAGTTCGAGGAAAGGCGTGCTCTGCTTGCCAGCCAGCACGCCGGCCCCGAAGTGGTGGGGATCAGTGCTGGTTCTGACCGGTCCCTCGCCACGGATGCACCAACTGGATTGTCCGTCGCTGCCCAGCGTGCGGGTGTTGCCGTCGGGAAGCGCTTGTTCAAGCACATACTGGCTGCTGCCGCGCAAATGAAGACGGGCGCCGTCGAGGAAGGACGAGGGTGGGAACCGGCCGCGGTCCGGTTTTTCCACCGGATTTCCACCCTGCCGGTCCGTTCCGGGGTCGAGCACCCGGATGACATAGCTGCAATCCACCGATCGGTCGAGGGCGGCCATCACTTGATCAAGTGCGGCGGTGGCGTTGTTCGGCAACAACAGGAGGGTGAGCGACAGCAGACCGATGACCATGGCGGCCGCGGCGGAAAGCCACCACCACCTACGGATGCGAATGATGTTAGGTGAAGACGGCGGGTTTTCCAATGCGGCGAAGAACGCCTCACGGTCTGCGGCAAAGGCACCTGCCTGCGCTTCGGTGGCGAGCAACCCGTGAAGCATCGCGTGGTCGGCGAACAATTCGCGCGCCTCGCTGGAAGAGGCCAGTTGAGTGGCCAGCGCCGTGCTTTCGGCTTCATCGGTGAGGCCATGAAGCGACCGGAAGATCAGGTCCTCCAGTTCGGTTGGTGGCTCGTGGGTGGAGTCATTCATGGGTCAGGGAGGGGTGGGGGAAGCGAGGTTGATGCGCATGCACTCTAACAATTGTTGGTGAGCACGCTTGAGGACCTTGTAAACGGCCATTTCGGTGCGTTGGGCCTGCCGTGCGATGTCCGCCACCGACTGGTCTTTGTAATAGCGTGCCTGCAGGACCTGCCGTTGATGGTCCGTGAGGTGTTGAAGACAATGGCCCAGCGCCTCATGGCGATCATCGCTGGCCATCGAGCGCTCGGCCGCGACATCGGCGAGCGCCTGCAGGGTTTGTTCGTCCATCGGCACAGGCAGACGCGTCTGGTGACGCCGCCACTCGAACGCGAGCAGGCGGGCAAAACCGAGCCCCCATGCGACAAACGGACGGGACCGCTCGTAATCGCCGAATTTCACCCACAACCGCCCTGCCAATTCCTGCACCAGATCGTCGGCCGCATGACGGTCGTGCACCAAGGTCAGCAGAAACCCCTGAAAGGCCGCCTGGCTGGCGACAAACAGGCGGGTGAACTCCAACTGTGCGGGGTTTTCTCCCTGCGGTCGGGTGTTGGATTCGATGGCTGTCATGGTTTTCATCAGGTATTGTCAGAAACCCCCGAAAAACCAACCTGGGTCGCAAAATTTTCAAAAATCCCCCAAAATATGTCAATCCGCCGGCAGATTGGGAAGAACGCGAGCGGTCCGGCGACCGGTCTTGAATCACCTCATTACGGCTGCATGCTGTCTAGCAGATCCTGCATCGGCTGCTGGCTCACGCCGATAAGGCCTTGGTGCGGGCGGTCGATGTCCGAGATGAGCGTGATGACCACCCCGATCAGCAACGGGAAGACCCACTGGTTGAAGGCGGAACGCAGGCCGCCGGTGCCGCTGCCGTAGCCGCTGGCCCACGCGCCGCAACCGGAAACCACCAGCAGCAGCAACCAAACCGCGGCGGGCACATGGTTGCGCAACGCCGCCTTGCGCGACGCGTCGAGATCGATCGTTTCGTTGAGCGTGCTGATGAAACTGACAGTGACGGGCGAGGGTTTCTCTGCGGCCGAGGCTTCCGCGTGGGACCACAACGCTTGATGGATTTTTGCAATCTCGACTTGTGATCGTGTGGTCGCTTCGCGAGTTGTCTCCGTCTTGCTATCCTCAAGCTTGATGCGAGTGTAGCGTTTGAGTAGTTCCTTAACCTCCCGCTGATGTGTTGCCGGCAGGAAATCGGCACGTAGCCAAGTGGTGCCGATGGAGTTGGCCTCATCGACCACCAATGCGCGGCGCGCATCATAGCGACCGACCGCCATAGCGAAGCTGAAGCCGAGCAGCAGTCCTAACAAGCCGAGCACGGACCCCTGCACGCTGCCGCTATGGCCGGCCGCGGTATCGGGGTTGCGCCGTTGGAATGTCAGGCCGAAGCGGCAACCCGTCTCGGCGAGCGCGAGCAGCAACAAGGTCACGATCCCAAAAACCGCCCATTGGTTAACGAAAATATTGGAAAGAAGTTCTTCGAGCATACGGGTGTAGAATTGAGTTATATGAAGGGACCGGAGCGTCATGTGATTCCAACTTCTGAAGTGTTGATCAAATTTTCCCGAATTCCAAGTCCGGATTAACAGTCCGGATTAACGGGTTTGGCCGCGCGTTATGAGTGGACGGCGGAACCGTGTAAAACTAAGCTCGCTGGGCGGGAATAGTGATGAATCTTACAAGCAAGCGTATCAGAACGAGTAGTTCACGCCGATGTTGGCACCGTTTGAATTTGCGCCGTTTTCCATGGCGAATTCACCTCGGTAACCGAAGTCTGCCGTGGTGCATGGCATGATTTCCCAGCGCACGCCTGCGGAAATCAACGCGGAATCACCGAGACCGGGACCTTTGGCCATGTAGGAGCCTCCACCAAAGCCGACCTTGGCGGTTGTGGCATCGCCCACGAATTCATAGGCGTATGCGGCAGTCGCGTAACCTTTGACTTTGTTAGCGAGGATCGCTTCCCATTTCACACCCATCAGTCCGCGGAATGAATCGATATCTGCGGAACCCACATTTACCGGAATCGGGCCGCCTGCATCATGGGAATCGGCGCTGAGTTGTTGCCATTCAAAAGCCATGAATGGCGAGAACAAGCCGGCGGAGGTTTGCATGGCGTAACCGCCGCTGACCAGGCCTTGCCAGCCGTCCGCAACATATTGCGTGGCGCTGATGCTACGAACGTTCCCCATCAGCATGGCACGTGATTGATCGACACCGTGTAGTCACTGTCGCTCCGCTGTAATGCCAAGTCCCGCTTGGAGAGCTCTGAATTCCTGGGTAAAGGATCGGTAATCGGCTGGGCGCAGTGTTGGCGACTTCTTCGACAGGCGGTCCATGCGCTCCTGTGGTGCCGGATGAGTGCTCAGCAGAGGAATCACTGGAACCGATCCGGTACTCGCGTCCGCATTTAGTCCGGCAAAGAAATTTTCCATGCCTTGGGGATTGATTTGTGCCCGTTCCAAAGATTCCCAGCCCAAATCATCAGCCGCCCGCTCGTGGTCACGACTGAACTTCAGAACCAGGAGTTGGCCGCTGTCGCGAATGAGTGAGTCTAACACCCGGCTATCGCCTCCTTGAATTTTTTGAATGGCCATGTCCATGCCGAAATTCTGCATCATTTGAATTACGCCATGACGCTTTTGCACATGTGCCATTTCGTGCGCGATAACGCCCTGAATTTCCTCCGCTGCCCGCGCCCGCTCTAACAATCCTCGATGGAGCACAATAGTGCCACCCGGCAGGGCAAAAGCATTGATTTCCTTGGACGTGGTAACGAAGAGAGTATATCGGTCGGCGGAATTCGCGGGTGAGGCCAACAATGGCGCGGCGATCCGGTCAAGTGGATCAAGTAATTTGCGGTCAGAGGTGAACTGGTATTTATTTCGCAATTGCGCCAACGCGGAATCGCCGAGTGGCTTCTCCCATTCCAGCGGTAAGCGAATGGCCGGAATATTTCCTGCCACCGAAGCCTTTACCGCATCCTTGAGGCGTAGGGCTCCCCGGTAAGTTCCCCAGATCACCACGGCGACAAGCGCCAGCGCCAACATGCCTGTCAACAGGCATCCCCAGCGGAGCGCGCGCTTGTGGCGGCGGATAAACGATCGGATTATCTCATCTATTTCTGGCGGCAGGCTAAAATGGTGGCTCATGATTGTGTTTTCAGATAGGGATTCGTGTACAAACCCTCACCATCGCCCGGATTAGCGTGGGCTATCCGGGCGATGTGAGTGAACGGCGGTCAAGAATGGCTGCTAGTCGAACATTTCCGACAACCACGATTTCTTGCGTTGCTGGCCATGTTTGTCATACTTACCATGGTCGTCGTGATGATCATCGTGTTTGGAGTAACCTTGCGAATCGCCGCGATAATCAGGTGCTACTTGGGGAGCTTGGATGGCGGTGGAACGCTCGATGACTTTGTCGAGCTCCCCCCTGTCCAGCCACACACCGCGGCATTTGGGGCAATAGTCGATTTCGACGCCTTGGCGATCAGTCATGACCAGGTCAGGTTCTATACATACGGGGCATTTCATGGTATTATTGTTAGTTTGAGGGTGTTGTTCATTGGATAAAATAAAATCGGAGAAATTGGTTTCTCGAAATGCGGGAATGCCTGCGTGATTTTTCACGCTTGGAGACGCAATTCCATTGCGAAGCCATTGGCCGGCAAATCCGCCTTGGGTCGTGAGTCGAGTCAGGCAGGGAGCTACGGAGCTCTAGGAGCCAGCGACGTTCGCCGCCAGAATTGCCAGTTTGCCAGGAGGTAGGAGAGCTGTGAATCCGGCGATTTTTTCTTAATCCCGGCAATCGCAGCCCCGTGTTGCGCGCGAGACAAACCGAACATGGCATGAGAGTTCGGTTGGAGATTTCCCATGGGGTGACTCCTGCGGCATGCCAATCTTCCAAATGGTGATGTCGACTCCGTTGATTCATCAGTATGATCGATGACGGCAACGCTTGTTATGCAGGAAAAGCCCTCTGCGAAATCACCCAGTAATTCGAACGGTCCATGCATCAACGCGATCAACCCGAAAGCGATCCACAAGATGATGACAACCGATTTGACGCGAGGCACGGCAATGACTACGACTCTTTACTTGCGCATGTTTCAGGAAATCCCACCGATATGTAGCGGGGAGGGAATGAACCTTGGAATTCCAGGATATGGACAGGAAAACCGGACCTTCGAAAGTTATTTCGGGTCGGAGAGCGGCTCAAGGTGGGTCAGGATCGAGCTGTTTGGAAGTGCCGTGAGAATATCCTGTTCGATCTGTTCCGCGAGATCATGTCCGTGCTGGACTGTCCAATCTCCCGGCACCAGCACATTGACAGACACAAATTTCCTTGATGCCGCCTGGCGGGTGAGCAGGGAGTTGAATCGCACCTCTTCTTTTTCATAGGAATCCAGAACCGCGCGAATGATGGCGATTTCTTCCGGTGGCAGAGCGATATCCATCAGGCCGGAAATCGAGCGCCAGACGAGGAGTGTGCCGGTCCATACAATATTGGCAGCCACAAGCAGGGCCACCACCGCGTCCAGCCACAGCCATCCAGTCAAGACCACCGCTCCCACGCCGATCACGACTCCAACCGAAGTCCACACATCGGTTAGCAGGTGGTGGGCATTGGCTTCCAGTGTGATGGAATGGTTCTTTTTGCCCACGCGCAAAAGCAACAGGCCCACCCCGAGATTGACCAATGACGCGACCACCGAGACACCCAACCCGACTCCCACTTGTTCAAGTTCTTGTGGATGAAACAGCCTTTGCACCGCCGTATAGGCGATGCTGATGGCCGCGATCAAAATGAGAGAACCTTCCACGCCGCTTGAAAAATACTCCGCCTTGCTATGTCCGTGCGCATGATCCTCGTCTGCCGGGCGGGCCGCGATGGTCAGCATGGCCAGCGCCATGATGCCGCCCACCAGGTTCACTAGCGATTCGAGCGTGTCAGAATACAGACCCACTGAACCGGTTAGTTTGTAAGCCACCCATTTCAGGGCGATGGTGATGATCGCTGCGGCAATCGAGATCCAAGCGAAGCGAGTAAGGGAAGAACGATTCATGTGAGAGGGGTTCAATTTGGTGTGTCTTAGAGCGGACGACGACACTTTCATGTCAAAAACACAATAAATTCAAGAACTACCTTTTAATGACCGAAAGACGCAGTGGTATTCGGCGGCCTGCAACAGGTCACTTTGCTGAGATGGCGGCATCGATGGCTTCGGTCACTCCGGGGGATTCGGGTGTGACCGACGACTCGAAGCGCTTGAGGATTTTGCCGTCTTTACCGATGAGGAATTTGGTGAAGTTCCATTTGATGTCGCCGGGGAATGGTGAATCCTTGCCGACGAGCGCATCGTAGAGCGAGTGACGTTTTTCACCATTCACTTCCAGTTTGTCGAAGAGCGGGAATGTGACGTTGAATTTGCTGGAGCAGAATTGCCTGATCTCCTCGTTGCTTCCTGGTTCTTGTCCGCCGAACTGGTTGCACGGGAAGCCGAGCACCACAAATCCCCGGTCCTTGTATTTCTGATAAATCGTTTCGAGCCCTGTGTATTGTTTGGTGAATCCGCACTTGGAGGCGACGTTGACAATGAGGATTACCTTGCCTTTGTAGGCGCTGAGCGTCGTGTCCTTGCCGTCGATGTCCTTGAGCTTGATGTCATAAATGGATTCCGCGTGGACAGCGGAAATCTGGCACAACACTAACGCGGCAATCAAAGCAAGAGTTCTCATCCGAGGAACGTTGTGTGGCATGAATGGATTGTCAAGGTATGGGTTGGAAAACACCCAAACACCCTCTTACTTCGATGCTTTCATGAGCATCACCTTGTCTCGAGGGATCCAGTTTTCATCACTGCCTTCTTTAACGATGATCCACTGGTCGGTCATGGCGATCAACGTTCCTCCCACTTTATTGACTTCAACCGTGGAGAGTGGCCAAGCCACCATGTGGATCTCCACCTGCCGTCCCAAGGGAGGCGTTCCGACAGCAATGCTTCCGGGCGTTTGCGCTTCGGCCCGGAATACCGTAATACTCCATGACACGGCCAACATGACCAATAAACCTAACACGTAGACAGATATATTTTTCATAACTGGTGAATTTAACAGCGCCACGCACCTTTGCAGAAGAAATCCCCGATACACCATGGGGTGAAACCCTACCACCTTGCCAGGGTGGCGGTGCCATGACATTCATCATCAGGGTATCATCCCCGCATCCGATTCGGACAATTCCTGTTTGGCTTGTTCCCAATCGGATTTGGAGGCCTCGAGCGCGGATCGACCGTCGTTCATGGCGAGTTCGATCGCGCGTTTCCGCATCATTCCTCGGGTTACCGTGGTGAATTTATCGGAGTTTTCATTCGAGTTGTCCGCTGTGAGTAGGAGAGCGTTCATTGAGACTCACCAATATCCTGAATACTGGTGGCTTGCCATGGGGTCTATCCCTACTGAGCGAGGAGGTGGTTATTCAGGGAAAGAGCTTGCGGTCCAGCGAGCAAGTGTTTCTCAAGCGCATTCGGGAATTCCGTAAAAGCAAATCCCGCAAACCTTGAAAGGAAAAATGCTCTGCAAAACGCTGCGATCTGGGGGATTGGAAGAATTTCCGCCGGTCTGGACGAACTCATCGACCTCGTGCTGGATTTTATAGAGGAAGAGTTGGGGTAGGGTCGCGTCGCTACCGGGTGGACCTTGGTGTCTTATGATGCAGATCCCGGCCCTCGATCAGATTCGTCAGGTTGTTGCTGAAGGCGATCCATCCGGAGATGGTGATCAGACTCCAACAGGTCAGCAGCAGCAGCGCCTCAATCATGCAAAATCGGATAGGCCCGCATATCTTGGCGCACAATATCACGCTTAGAATCAGCAACAGGAGGGCCATCGCTGCCAGTAGCGGCAGATAAGTGATGAGCACCAGATCGCGCAGCCAGACCGGATAGCCTCCGGCATTGGTCCAAAACATCTGGTCCTCGCGCAGCAGCGCAAACCACACCAGCAAAGCCCCAAGGGCCATGGCGAACAGAGTAACGATGAACACATAGCTGCTCAGCAACATCGTATTCATGTCAATGTTAGGTATTTGCTTTTTCACCTTGCGTGGAGAATACACCTAAGGGTCGGTCTGGGAAGGGGAAAAGGGAGGGATGGCCACCACCGCACCTCCCACTAAGACAGATCGAATGCCCTCCCCCTCAAGATGCCATGCCACGTAGTGCCATAGTTCCTCCTCAGTGCATTGAGTCAAATCCGGTGGCTGTATGGCGGTGATAAAATGAATTGATTATTCGATCAAATGACCTTATTATTCGGTCACGATTTCTACCGCACTCCAAGACCTGTTCGGTGGCAAGGCCGCAGAGGCGGTGCTCTTGTCCCTGTTTCATGATGGCGAAGCCTATGGAAGGGCGATCTCCAGAGATTTTACCGTCTCATTGGATGGAGTCCAGCGGCAACTTGACCGTTTCGAGCGTTCCGGAGCTATCGTCTGCAAACGACAAGGCCGCACCCTCGTGTATGCATGGAATCCAAAATTCAGAGTGGCAGCGAGACTTCGGGACCTGATCGGCGTGATCTACGACGGGCTGGGCAACGAAGTCAAAGAGGCTCTTTTTCCAGCGCGGCGTCAACCCAGAGCCAAGGACAAGCCCGTGATCCGCTAGGTCGGCGGCAACGCCGCCTCGAACGCTGAACTTCACAACACCCAACATC
>CAIVKO010000158.1 GCA_903906515.1 Akkermansiaceae bacterium | reverse complement strand
GCCGCCGAGGGCGAAAAGGTGACGGTCAGTTTGAATGGCCAGCAAGCCTCAGCCGTCGCCAAGGACGGCAAGTGGAAGGTCCACCTCAAGGCGATGAAGGCAGGTGGCCCGTTCACGATGACGGTGCGCGGAAAGAACACGCTCGATCTCAAGAATATTCTGCTAGGAGATGTCTGGCTCTGCACCGGTCAGTCTAACATGGACCCGCTCGGCGGCTTCAAGCGTGAGTTCAAGGAAATGTATAAGGATATACCTAGCGAAAACAATCCGAATATCCGTTACTTCAAGGTTAAAATCGACTGTGCCGACGAGCCGCGCACCGAGGTCGTGCCGGCCGCTGAAGCAAAGGAGCCCTACTGGCCAGCCTTTGGCGAGACGTGGCGCGAGAGCGACCCGGGTGCCAGTCTGGCGATCGCGGCCGTGGGATATTTCTTCGCCCGCAAAATCGAGAGTGAGGTCCATGTTCCCATCGGGATCATCAGCGTCCAACGAGGGGCGACCATGGCGGAATGCTGGATGTCCCAAGCGAGCCTGCGCAGCCGGCCTGAGTTCGCCGATATCCTGGAGATCTATCAGAAATCGCTGAGCGCTCAGCCGGCGGCCGAGGAAAAATATCAGCGCGATCTCGCCGATTGGAGAGCGCGGCGTGCCGCGGGCGACAAGAACCTCGGCAAGGCACCATGGCAGCCGATGGGACCGGCCAATTACATGCGGCCATCGGCCCTCTACTACGGGATGATCGCGCCGCTCCACGCGTTTCGCATCAAGGGCATCCTCTGGTATCAGGGTGAGGGCAATAGCGGAAAAGCCATCCAATATCGCACGCTCTTCCCAGCGCTGATCACCTCGTGGCGGGAAGCCTGGGGACAAGGGGACTTCCCGTTTCTCTTCGTGCAGCTCGCCGCCTATCAGAAGATCAATGCTTTGCCTGATGATGCGGACTGGGAGTATTTGCGCGAGGCGCAAACCATGGCGCTCGCGGTGCCTAACACCGGCATGGCGGTGGCGATCGAATCTGGCATGCAGGATAACATTCATCCCGCCTACAAGCAGGCAGTCGGAGATCGGTTAGCCATGGCGGCACTCAAGGTTGCCTACGGGAAAAATGTGGTCGCCAGCGGTCCCACCTATAAACGGGCAAAGTTCGAAGGCTCGCAGGCCATCGTGGAGTTTGAGAATATTGGTGACGGGTTGTGTGCCAAGGAGCTGGACCTCGACATGGGCAAGATCCACCTGCCGGCGAGCGAGTTGCGTGGTTTCGCGGTATGCGGCGCGGACAAGTGTTTCAAGTGGGCCAAAGCCGAGATCAAGGGCGACACGGTCGTCTGTAGCAGCCCCGAGGTCGAGACCCCCGTCGCCGTGCGCTATGCCTGGGCGAATTTTCCACTGTGCAATCTTTTTAATAAAGATGGTCTGCCGGCCGGCCCCTTCCGCAGCGATGATTTCGAAACGGGCGCGGCCGCAAGGGCTGACAGAATGATGAATGCCGAGAAAATCAAGAAAGAAGGAAACGCAAAATGAATCTACCTATCATTGGCCGCGCGAAATGTCTCACATTTGTTGCGCACACCCTGCTAGCGGGTTGTTTGTTAGGGGTGGCGACTTGCTGGGCGGCCGAGTTGCCATCCGTTTTCCCGGAGGTTAGCACTCTGCCCGCACAGGCGGGCTTGCCAGACCCGCTTATCGGTGCCGACGGCAAGGCGATCACGACGGCCGCGCAATGGCCTGCGCAACGCGAACGGATGAAGGCGATCATCCAACATTACTCGCTTGGGCGCATGCCGCCACCGCCTGGCGCGGTGACAGGCAAGGAGCTGGCGGTGCACACGGTCCTTGATGGAGCGGCCACCTGTCGGGTGGTGCAACTGGCGTTCGGACCCGATGCCAAACTCGGCTTTCGCGCGGTATTGTTCATTCCCGCCGAAACCGCCGCGCACAAGGCACCATTCCCGGTCATTGTGCATCCATCGTTTGAGATCAAGCTGGCCAAGGACCAGCCGCTGGATGTCATGAACGACATTGCTAAAACCTTTGCTCAACCACTCGAACGCGGCATGGCTGTCATCGCTTTCTTTTATCAGCAGTGCGGCCATGACAAGCAGGCGAATTTCCGCCAGTCCGGTTTCTTCCCCGCCTATCCGGATTACGACTGGGGGGACTTGGCCGCCTGGGCCTGGGGGATGTCGCGCTGCGTGGACTACCTGCAAACCCAGCCGTTTGCCGATATGGGCAAGATCATCGGCGTAGGGCATTCACGTTTGGGCAAGACGACGCTGGTCGCCGGCGCGTTTGATGAACGCTTCGCTCTAACTGCACCAGCGGGCTCCGGCTGCGGCGGCACGGGTGCCTATCGCTTCAACGGCGGACCTCGGGGGGGTGGGGAAGGTTTGGAGGATGTGATCAAGCATTTTCCCCAGTGGTTCGGACCACGGATGCCCGAGTTTTGCAATCAGGTAGATAAGCTGCCATTTGACCAGCACTGGTTGCTTGCGCTGGTGGCGCCGCGGCTGTGTATTCCGGCCGATGGCCTGAGCGACGGGGCTACACCGCGCAAGGCGCTGGCCCAGGCCTATCTGGCTGCCAAACCGGTCTATGCCATGTTAGGCGTGCCCGATCATCTCGGCATCTCGTGCCGCGCTGGCGGCCACCTCCTGGCCCCGGATGACTGGGGCGCCATTCTGGATTTCGCGGATCTGCACCTGCGCCACCGGACGATCTCGCGTTCGTTCGATCAGCTTCCTGCCGCAAATCTGCTGCGCTGAGGCGCTAGGATTAACAGGAAATTGACCATGAAAAAGTTGCTTTCAGTTGTGTTCAGGAAGGAGCCGCGGGACGGCGAGCATGTCGGCAAGTGGCATCAATAATAAATAACAGGAGAACATTATGAAGAAATATGTATTGGAAATCATGGTTGTTTCAGGGCTGGCGATTGGCGTTCACGCGGGGGAGAAGGACCCATTCCGCAGTCTATCGGTCGATAGCTTTCGCGACCACTTGCAGGGCGGCTGGATCGGCCAGATGGCGGGGGTCGGCTGGGGGTCTCCGACCGAGATGAAAGTCTGTGGCCGTATCATGAAGGAGTCGGAGATGCCGCCGTGGGAGCCCAAGATGGTCAACCAGTATGACAACGACGACTGCTATGTTGAGCAGACATTTGTCAGAACCTTGGAACTGCGCGGGCTGGACGTTTCAGCCAAGCAGGCGGGGATTGATTTTGCCAACACCGGCTTTAACCTTTTCTGCTCGAACTTCCTGGGCCGAATCAATGTTCGCTGCGGCATCGTCCCGCCCGATTCCGGCCACCCCCAGTTCACGCAAAAAACAAATGATTTGCTCGATTACCAGATCGAGGCGGATTTTTCCGGGCTGATCTCCCCCGGTCTCCCTAACAGCGTCATTGCCTTGGGCGACAAGTTCGGACACCTGATGTGTTATGGTGACGGCGTTTACGGCGGCCAGTTTGTCGGCGGCATGTATGCGGAGGCATATTTCGAGAAGGATATCATCAAGGTCATCGAAGCCGGGTTGAAGTGTATCCCGGCGGGGTCCCAGTATGCCGGGATGGTGCGCGACATGCTCGTCTGGTATCGGCAGAATCCTGATAACTGGGAGACCACCTGGGGACTTGTTGAGGAGAAGTATCACAAAGATACGCGCTATCACCATCGTTACGCGGAGAAAAGCATCGAGGTCAAACTCAACGGTGCCTATATTCTCATGGGACTGCTGTATGGCAAAGGGGATTTTGAGAAATCCGTTTTGATCGCCTGCCGCTGTGGGCAGGACAGCGATTGCAACCCCGCCAACGCTGGCGGAGTGATGGGCGCAATCCTCGGATTTGCGGCGGTGCCCGAGCGCTTCAAATCGGCCCTGGATCCAAAACGCCGGTTTTCAGCCTCCACCTACGACTGGCACGAGATGCTCCGGGTGCATGAACAACTCGCCCGTCAGGTCGTCGTCAAATACGGTGGCAGGATCGAGAAGGATGCGAGTGGCCGGGAGCAGTTAGTGATCCCGGTCCAAGTCGCCAAGCCGGGACCTCTCGAACAAGTGACGGAACCGGGGCCGATAGCGGGCGTGAAGTATTCGGAGGCCGAGCTGGAGCAGATGGTCGGTCCTATCGAAAAATTTGCGGCGGGCTGGAAGGTCACGAATTGTGGCGGTCCGTTGGATGATGCGAGGCGGTATATTGACCGGGACAACGTGTTGATGACACGCCCACTCAATGAATCCACTCCCTGCATTATATACAAAAATGTCGAATTGCCGGTCGGCAAAAAGAGTTACCTCTGCATGGACGTCGGTCATCGTCCTAACGAAGACTGGGAATTGCGGGTTATGGTGGATGGCAACGAACTATTGAAGCAACGCGTGGACCAGAAATCGGCGCCCACCGGTTGGTTGGAGGTGGCGGTGGACCTCAGCCAGTATGCCGGGAAACGCGTGAAGTTGGAACTGGTGAACCAAGCGTCTAGCCGCAACAGGGAACACGCCTACTGGTCGAGAATCGCCATGACCCCTGGCATCAACCTGCTCAAGGTGGGTAAGGAAAGCCGTTCGCGCCAAGGGAATCGCGTTGGATCCATCAATGACGGCGATCCCACTACGTTCGTCCTGACCTTTGGTGGTTCACCGTTGGCCGAGGATTGGTTCGCGGTTTCGCTGGACGCTGCGGTCACGATCCGCAGTGTGGTCTTCGGGCACGGCAAGAACTTTCCCAATGGCGGCTGGTTCGACGCCAGTGCCGGTAAGCCGAAAGTGCAGGTTCAGACGTCCAAGGACGGTGCCTGGGAAACCGTGGGTGAGCTCAGCGACTATCCAATGACCACGGTCGAGAACAATGGCGGATTGACGGATGGCCAAATGATCTCCTGCGAATTGGCGAAACCCGTGAAAGCCATCGCGGTGCGGGTAATCGGCAAGCCGGGCAGGGGGTTTGCGTCGTGTTCGGAACTGCAGGCATTCTAGCCATTTGCATGCACCTTATTCCGATATCAGTTTTCAGCACCAGAACCCGGCGCAAATCACGGGGGGAAGTTTGTCAAGTTTTGCACCCTGTCCCGAATGCGTAGACGGCATCACGATAGGGCGCTTTGAACAAGACAGCCAAAGTCGGCTGCTCGCCGTGAAAGAGCACCTCAGCAAGGGCACCTATCAACCCAAGCCAGTCAAACGGGTGAGGATTGACAAACCGGGCAGCGCGGAAAAGCGGCCGTTGGGAATCCCGACGGTCACCGACCGCGTGGTGCAGACGGCATTGAGAATGGTCATAGAGCCCATTTTTGAAAATCGCTTCGCCGAGCACATCAAACACGCTAAAGCCAGTGAACTGAGTGGGGTCGACGGATGGATCCGCATGAGACTACGATCCATCCTAAGAAAGCGGCGCGGTCT
>CAIVKO010000157.1 GCA_903906515.1 Akkermansiaceae bacterium | reverse complement strand
GATCCCGTTAACGGCATCACGCCTACCAGCAATGCGCCGCTTCGTGGTGGCAAAGCGACAATATATGAAGGGGGTACGCGCGTGCCGTGTGTTGTGGTCTGGCCCTCCAAGGTGAAGCCGGGCTCTCGCAGCAATGCGTTCCTGTCGAGCGTCGATTGGTATCCCACGCTACTCGACATGACCGGAGTAACGCCTAAAGAGACCGTGAAATTCGATGGCGTGAGCCAGAAGCCGGCCTTGCTAGGTTTAGGCACCCCGCGCGACACGGTGTTTTGTTGTTTTCCGCATTACGCCCCGGCAACCGGCGCGGTTCCATCGGTGTGGGTCCGGCGCGGCGACTGGAAGCTTATCCGCTTCTTCTGCGACGGACCCGAGCAAACCGACCGCTTTGAACTTTATAATCTGAAAAATGACATTGGCGAGACGAAGAACTTGGCGGCCGAGCATCCGGACATGGTCAAGGAGTTCGACGCCCTGATCTCTCAGCACTTGAAAGACATCAATGCCGTGATTCCCGTGAAAAACCCGGTTTATGATTCAACCGCGAAGGCTCCAGAACCTGGGAAGAAACCGCAAAAGGCTAAAGCGCCCGTCGACAACAAGACGAGCGGCGGGAAAGACGTCCGGCAGCAAATCGAAAAAGCCAGCGACGCGATGTAGGCAATATCAAATATAAACTGATAAATAAGATGAAACATACACTTCGATCCATCACCGTCCTGCTTCTGGCGCCGCTGGCTGCACTGAACGCTGCTGATGCACCGAGGCCTGCAGGAAAACCCAACATCATCGTCATTTTGACGGATGATCAAGGCTATGCCGACTTGTCGAGCCAACGCCAGGTTCCCGACATCAAAACGCCAAACCTTGATTTCCTCGCCGGGCGGGGCGTGCGTCTGACGGCCGGTTACGTCACCGCGCCGCAGTGCAGCCCCTCGCGGGCCGGTTTGATCACTGGACGCTACCAACAGAAGTTCGGTCTCGACAACATCGCCGATGATCCGATGCCGCTGGAGGAACAGACCATTCCCGAACGACTTAAAAAGGCGGGATATGTCAGTGGTCAGGTCGGCAAGTGGCATCTCGAACCCAACGCAACCTCCGTCAAGTGGGCGCGCAAAAATCTGCCCGAACTCACGCGCAGCAAAAACGGTCGAGTGGAGATTCCTGGACAATATTATAAAACGTATTCCGCGCTGGCGCAGGGTTTTGATGAATGCTTCCAGGGCGAGATGCACAGCTACTTCGCCACGTTCGATTGCGACGGCAACACGCTCGATCCGCACGGCACCATCGTTAAACAATCTGGGTATCGGCTGGAGACGCAAACTGCCGCCGCGCTGGCATTCCTCAAGCGCCACCACGACCAGCCATTCTTCCTCTATCTGGCGTATTACGGCCCGCATGTGCCGCTGGAGGCCCCCGAGAAGTATCTTTCCCGATTCCCCGGAGAGATGCCCGAACGCCGCCGCCACGCCCTAGCGATGCTTTCCGCAATTGATGACGGTGTCGGTCAAATTACTGCCGCGCTCAAACAATATGATATCGATGACAATACGCTCATCTTTTTCACGTCTGATAACGGTGCGCCGCTCGCGGCTGCTCGTGGGAAGCCCAAGGCGGATTTACTGCCGGTCAACAAGTCTAGCGCTGATTGGGATGGTTCACTGAACGATCCGTGGGTCGGCGAGAAAGGAATGCTGACAGAAGGTGGCATACGCGTGCCATTCATCATGTGCTGGCCGGGAAGGTTGCCGGCAGGTAAAATTTACGATCAGCCGGTCAGCACCCTCGATATCGCCGCCACCGCCGTGGCGCTGGCGGGTTTGCCAGCCGATGAGCGGTTGGATGGGGTTAATCTCATCCCGCACCTGACCGGCGAAGTCTCCCAACCGCCGCACGCCGCGCTCTATTGGCGATTCTTGAACCAGGCAGCCGTGCGCACTGAAAAATGGAAATATATCCAGGCCGGCAACGAAGCGAATTACCTTTTCGATGTGACCAGCGATGAGTGCGAAAAACACAATCTTATCACCGAGCATCCTGAGATCGCGCGCGACTTGGCGGCGAAACTTTCCGACTGGACCAGCCGGCTTGCCCCGCCCGGCGATCCCGATCACCTACTCAGTGATGAGGAGAAACGATGGTATCGACATTACCTTGGCCTGACCGACTAAAATCAACGGCAATGGGAAATTAAAAATCCAAAATCAACCATACAATAAAAATGTGATTAAACACACCCTCACACTTCTCACCGCCCTGCTGGTGGCACCGCCAGCCGCGGGCAGTCAGCCGTCAATTTTTAATTCGTAAACGATCATCTCTGAAACACACGACCACTCATAACTAAATGATGAACGCAAAAAAAACTCATCTCCAGATCTAACTAATCATGCTGCGCCATTCCGCCTATATTCTGCTCATTCCTTTTCTAACATCGCTGGCCGCTGCCGAACGTGCTGGTGACGTGTACGCTGACACCTGGGTGGGCACCGATGCGCTTGGACGCAGCCTGCCCACCTATGCTGAGGTGGGACCGCCCCGGGCCAACCGTCAGGTGGGGTTATTCTATTTCCTGTGGGTCAACCAAGGCGTCACCAACAAACACAATGGCCCGGTTTACGACAACACCCGCCTCCTCGCTGAGAATCCCACGCTTCCGCAATATGGACCAGTCGGGGCCTTCCATTTCTGGGGTGAACCGGAACTGGGTTATTATTCCATCGAGGATCCTTTCGTCCTCACCCGGCACCGCTCCATGTTGACCGCAGCGGGCATCGACACGCTCATTTTAGACCATACCAACACCGTCATCTATCCCGATGAGATGCAGGCGGTGTGCGAAAATCTCGACCAAGGCAGGCTCCAGGGTTTACCGGTGCCAAAAATCGCAGCGATGCATAATACGCGCCCTGAAGTTTCGGTGCCCATGCTCTATCAGGCACTCTACGAGCCTAAGAAATATCAGGAATTGTGGTTCACCTGGCTGG